>JADJZB010000009.1 GCA_016719485.1 Holophagales bacterium | reverse complement strand
GTATCCGCTACCTGCCGGGCGTACGACGCCGAGGCACGTTCCGGGTTCCTGCAGAAAGGCGTCGTCGTCTACGCACCCTCCTACACGCTGCAGGTGAACAGGATCGGATCCGGGAGCGGGCTCGTTTACTCAAACCCGTCCGGCCTGAGCTGTGGGTCGGTCTGTTCCGCCGATTTCGCCACCGGCTCGACGGTGACACTGACTGCCCTCGCTTCCCCGGGCTCTCGCTTCGCCGGCTGGAGCGAACCGAGCTGCCTAGACCTCGGTCCCTGCACCATCCTCATGACGGCGGCGCACCCGGTAACGGCGACCTTCCAGCCGGACGGCGGAGCTCTCTTCTACCAGGTGACGCCGTGCCGAATCGCGGACACCCGAACCGGAAGCGGGGTTCCGCTGACGGCTGGGGAGATCCGCGAGTTCGCCGTAACTGCGAGCGGGTGCGGCGTTCCGATCGGGGCGGTAGCCGCTGCGCTGAACGTCTCTGTGACCGACGCCGCATCCGTGGGGTCCGTCACACTCTTCCCTTCGGGAATCCAGACACCCGGTACGCAGACGGTTTCCTTCTCTCCGGGCAAGATCCGATCGTCCTCTACGGTAATAAAGATCGGAGCCGGTGGCGCCGTGAGCGCCTATAACGGTTCTGCAGGACCTGCCCACGTGATCCTCGACATCTCCGGCGTCTTCCAGTAGCCGCCGCCAGCGAGCACGTCCGCCGCTCCGAGCCGGCCCACGAGACCGTCGCCCTCGCCGGGCGCTGAGCTCGATTCGTCGCCCCCGCTGATACCTTCGGCCTCAGTTCACGACCCTGCACGCGTCGTCGCACGCAACGATGCGGGTGCCGACGAGGAGATTCTCGATGTCCCACCACGTCGAGAGGACGACTTCGTGCCCGGCGCCCTCGAAGTGAAAGCCCTTCGGTGGCAGGACGACGAGGGGAAGTCTCGGCACGTCACCTTCCCGCTGGCGGGGGGGGCGCGTGTTCCTGTACCAGCACCCGAGTCGACGCATGACGGCGACCACCTCGGCACGGTTCCGGCGGATCTCCTCGCCGTAGTGCCGCCAGCAGAGAAGCCAACGGACCTCCGGCCGCCTGCACCGGCTGGTGGACCCGTCGGGTCCCACGACCTGGCCGTGGCACTGGCCGTAGTGGGCGGCGTAGGGGCAGGCCCAGCGATCCTCGCTCATCGCTCATCGCAGTCCGCGTCGCACGGGACCACCGGGATGGTGGCGAGTCGCTCGGCGATGTCAGACCAGTACTTGATGACGAAGGAATGCTGTCCGTCACCAAAGTGGTGCCCCGCCGGTGGCCAGACTTCCAGCGGGTAGGACGTCGCCGAGACGTTCGGCCCGGGGAAGAAGCACCGAGGGCGGTAGCTGCAGCCGAGCCTTCGGAGGAGCTCCAGAGTCTCGGGCGGGGCGGGGTCGTCTAGAGACTGCATTCCGAGTTTCGCTTTACGGCCATACGTGGGCGCCATTCTGACGGCGGATCTGCCTTCGTTCCAGCTCGGCTCCGAGCCGGTCCGTTTCGCGCACAATGCGCGGGTGCGCGCCCGCCCGGTCCTGATACTCGCTGCCGCACTGACCGCGGCCGCCCTCGCGGCCGCGGTCGCGCCGGCCTTTGACGAAGGGCTGCGGATTCCCCAGGTCGAGACGTCCCTGGTCGGGCGGGACGTCCGGGTGACGGCGCAGCTCTCCCCCGGCCTGCCGCCCGACGCCCTCAAGCGGCTCGCCTCGGGCCTCCCCACGACCGTCGCGTGGGAGATGCGGCTGTTCGTCTCGCGCAACAAGTGGTGGGACGGGCTGCGGGACGAGCGGCAGTACTCCATCACCGCGACCTACCGGCCCATGAGCGGCGACACCACGGTCGAACGCCGCCTCGACGGGCGGCTCCTCGAGACGGTCGTCCTGCCGGGCCGGGAGGAAGCCGAGCGGGTGCTCGCGACGCTCCCCGGGCTTCCGGCGTTCACGATGGGCCCGCAGCTCGTCGGCAAGCCCCTCGTCGTGAGGGTCCGCTGCCTCCACGGGACCGAGCTGACGCTCGGCTTCGTCCCGACGCGCGCCATGACCGACTGGCGCAGGTCGCCCGTCTTCTTCTGGAAGGGCAACGGGGAAGCTCGATGAAGACGCCGTGGGCGCGGGACAACAGGGTCCTCCTCGGCGTCGGCCTCACGCTCGGCCTCGCCCTCGCCGGGATCTACGCCCTCGTCCTCAGGGCCCGCGCGCTCGCGCCGCCGGCCGCCACGAACCGGGTCCTCCTGTTCGTCCTCTTCTACATCGTCGTCGTCCTCATCCTCGCCCTGCTCCTCGTCATCGGGCGCAGCGCGGCGCGCCTCGTCCTGGAGTCGCGACGCGGGGTCTTCGGCTCCCGCTTCCGGGTCCGCGTCGTCCTGACGCACGTCGGCCTCGCCCTCCTCCCCATCGCCCTCCTGATCCTGCCGACGACCGGCCTCCTCCAGCGCAGCGTGGAGATCTGGTTCCAGCCGCCGGTGACCGAGACGGTCTCGGCGGGGAGGGAGGTCGTGGAGCTGGTGCGTCAACGCTCGGCAGACAGGGAGGATCGGGTCGCCTCGCGGCTGGCGTCCTCGCTCGTCGAGGCCAGGGGCGCGGCGGCCCGTCTCGCCCTCCTCGCCTCCAGCCGCGAGGACTCGGGTCTGGACTACCTCGAGCTGAGACCCCTGGACGGGACCGCGTCCTCGGGCACGCTCGCCGTCGGCTCGCCGCGCTGGCCACTGCGCGACGTGCCGGAGCCTTCGGCGGAGTGGATCTCCTCGGCCCGGGCCCGCGGCTCGGTGCGGCGCATCGACGCGATCGAAGGGGGCGGGCAGGTCGGACGGACGATCGTCGCCTTCCCCGCCGGCATCCTGATCCTCGGCACGTACGACCCCCCCGCCGAGGCCGGTCCGCTGCGGATGCTCTCGCGCGCCACGTCGGCCTTCGCCCAGCTGGAGGCCGAGCGCACCTCGCTGCAGGCGGTGCAGGTCCTGCTCTTCCTCCTCCTCGCCCTCCTCGTCCTTCTCGCCGCGGTCTGGGTCGGGCTCCTCCTGGCGCGGCGCGTGACGCGCCCGATCGCCGCGCTGGCCGCCTCGGTGCGGCGGGTCGGGGCCGGCGACTTCGACACGCGCGTCGAGGTCGAGGGAGCCGACGAGATCGCGACGCTCGGGCTCGCGTTCAACGCGATGACCGACGAGCTGCGCGAGAGCCGCGGCCGCCTCGTCTCGGCGAACGCGGAGCTGCAGTCGGCCTACGCGAGGCTGGACGAGGACCGCCTCCGGATCCGCACCATCCTGGCGCACCTGGACGTCGGCGTCCTCGCGTTCGGCCCGCTGACGGGCGAGGGACGGGGCGAGGCGAGGCTCGAGGGGATGAACGAGGCCGCGCTGAGGATGCTCCGCAGGGCGGGCGCCCCTCCCGGAACGCCGATGTCCGCCCTGCTCGACGAGGAGTGGCAGGCGCCCCTCTTCGAGCTGCTCGACCGCGCGTTCCGCGGCACCGGCCCCCGCGAGGCGACGCTCTCGCTCGCGGCGCCCGGGGCACGCGAGCCGCTCGTCGTCGAGGCGCACGCCACGAACGTCCCGGGGGACGCCGGAGAGAAGACGGCGTGGGTCGTGACCCTCGAGGACACGACGGCCCTCGTCCGTGCCGAGCGCGCCGCGGCCTGGGAGGAGGCGGCGCGACGGATGGCGCACGAGATCAAGAACCCGCTCACGCCCGTGCGGCTCGCCGCCGAGCGGATCCGGCGGAAGGCGCGCGCCTCGACGGCGTGCGACCCGGCTCTCGCGAAGGTCGTGGAAGAAGGGGCCGACACGATCGTCCAGGAAGTGCGGACCCTCGCCGCGCTCGTCGACGCCTTCCACCGCTTCGCGCGGCTTCCCGAGACGAGCCTCGGCGACTGCGACCTCGGCGCGATCGTCGGGCAGGTCGCGAAGCTCTACGACGGGACGAAGGCGGGCGTGAAGATCACGGCCGACGTGCCGGAGGACCTCGCCGCGGTGAGAGGCGACGTGCAGCAGATCAAGCGGGCGGTCGTCAACCTCGTCGACAACGCCGTCTCCGCGACCCCTCCGGGCGGGGAGGTGAGGATTCGCGCGTCGGTCGAGGAGGGCGTCGCCCGCGTCGTCGTGGCCGACGACGGGCCGGGGATTCCGGCCGAGGAGAGGGACCTCGTCTTCGAGCCGACCTTCTCGACGAAGGCCGAAGGGTTCGGCCTCGGGCTCTCGATCACCTCGCGCATCGCCGCCGAGCACCGCGGGCGGGTCGTCCTGGAGGAGAATTCCCCCCGCGGATGCCGCTTCGTCCTCGAATGGCCGGCCGCGTGACGCCCCGCGCGCGGAGAAGACCGTGAGCGCCCCCGGCCGGGGGGCGCTGGTCTTCGTCTGCGACGACGCGCCGGGAATCCGGCGCACTCTCGCGCAGATCCTCGGCGACGAGGGGTATCGCGTGGAGGAGTTCGAGGACGGAACGTCGGTCCTCCACCGGCTCTCCGAGCCCGGCGGCGCGGCGGCAGGGGCGCTCTTTCTCGACGTCTGGCTCCCCGACATCGACGGCCTCGCCGTCCTCGACCAGATCCGCGCCCGCGGCCACGACCTGCCGGTCGTGATGATCTCCGGGCACGGAACCGTGGAGACGGCGGTCCAGGCCGTCAAGCGCGGCGCCGACGACTTCCTCGAGAAGCCGCTCGCGCTCGAGAGGGTCCTCCTGACGCTCGAGCGCGCGCTCGAGAGGAGCCGCCTCGCCCGCGAGCGCGACGTCCTCGCCCGCGAGGTGGCGCGGCAGCGGGAGCGGCTGGAGGAGGAGGAGACGCTCCTCGGCGAAGGGCCCGCGATGACCCGCCTGCGCGAGGAGATCCGCCGGGCCGGCGCGTCGGACGCGCGCGTCCTCATCACCGGCGAGAGCGGCGTCGGCAAGGAGGTGGCCGCGCGCAGCCTCCACCGGGCCTCGCCCCGCGCCGCCGGTCCGTTCGTCGAGGTGAACGGCGCGGCCATTCCGGAAGACCTCATCGAGAGCGAGCTCTTCGGGCACGTGAAGGGGTCGTTTACGGGGGCGACCGAGGACCGGAAGGGGAAGTGGGAGCTGGCCGACGGCGGGACGCTCTTTCTCGACGAGATCGGGGACATGTCGCCGCGGACGCAGGCGAAGATCCTCCGGGCGATCCAGGACGGGAAGATCTCGCGCGTCGGCGGGACGCGGACGATCGCGACCGACGTGCGGATCATCGCCGCCACGAACCGCGACCTGCCGAAGATGATCGCCGCGGGGACCTTCCGCGAGGACCTCTACTTCCGCCTCGCCGTCGTCCCGATCCGCGTTCCGACCCTCGCGGAACGGCCCGAAGACGTCCCCGTCCTGGCCACCCACTTCGCCGGCAAGCTCGCCCGCCGGCGCGGGCGCCGCCCACCGACGTTCTCGCCGGAGGCGGTCGAGGAGCTGAAGAAGCGCCCCTGGCCGGGAAACGTCCGCGAGCTGCAGAACGTCGTCGAGCGGGCGCTCCTCCTCGCCGAAGGTGCCGTCATCGGGCCGGACGACCTCCCGGGCGATGTCCTGCGCATTCCGAGGGCCGGAGCGGCGAACGAGCCGGACCTCCTACCGGGACAGAGCCTCGCCGACGCCCGCGACGCCTTCGAGCGCCGTCTCGTCACGCGCGTCCTCGCCGACTGCCGGGGCAACGTCTCCCGCGCCGCCGAGCGCCTCGGCCTCGACCGCACGACCCTTCACCGCCGGCTGAAGGGCTGGGGGCTGGGAGACGAAGGGGTCAGGTCCTGACCGTCGGCCTCGCCACCCAGCGGTCGTAGGCGAGGAGCGCGGCCGTCGAGACGAAGCCGAGGGTGGAGAGGATCATCCAGGCCTTGTCGGGCTGCATCGACTCCTTCAGGTACTTCTGGAGGAGGAAGCCGCCGAGGGGGCCCGCCAGGAGCGCCCCGAGCGCGATCGGGAGGAACGCGAAGCCCATGAAGGTGCCGACCTGCTCCTTCGGGGCGAGGTCGGCGATGTACTCGTAGTAGCGCGGCGCCTGGAGGACCTCGCCGAGGGCGAGGAGGAACATCGCCGCGGCGGCCGCCTGCCACGTCTGCGAGACGACGAGGAGGAGCCAGGAGCAGCTCCCGACGGCGAGGCCGAGCGTCATCTGCGGCACGGCCCGCACCTTCTTCATGAGCGCCGCCACGGGGACCGTCAGGAAGATGACCGAGAACGACTCGAGCGACGCGATGAACTCGAAGCGCTCCACCTTCAGGACGTCGCGGACGTAGAAGGGGAAGAGGTCGTAGACCTGCCAGAACATGACCCAGAAGCCGGTGAAGATGACGAGGAACCCGATGAAGCGTCCGTTCGCGAAGACGAGCGCCGCGTCCTTCAGGACCTTGCCGAGCGTCCGCTCCTCGGCGCCGGGGTCGCGCCCGGGCTCCTTGAAGAAGACGAGCGTGGCGAGGAAGAGGACGAACGAGACGAGAGAAGCGCCGACGAGGACCTGCGCGATGCCGAGGCTGACACGGACCTGGCTCGCGAGGACCGGCCCCAGCCAGCCGCCGACGTTCACGAGGGTGTAGTAGATCGAGTAGCCGAGGGCCTTGGTGTCCTTCGTCGTCGTCCGCGCGACGGTGCCGACGATGCACGGCTTGATGAGCGACCCGCCGATCGCCGTGATCAGGAGCGCGCAGACGACCCAGGTCTTCGTCCCGACGGCCTGGACGAGCGGCTGCCCCATCGGCATCCCCGACAGCCCGATGAGGAAGTAGCCGAGGGAGAAGATGCCGAAGCAGGCGGCGAGGCTCTTCTTGAAGCCGAAGCGGTCGACGAGCGGCCCCGCGAGGATCGGCAGGAAGTAGACGGCGAAGCCGTAGAAGCCGACGAGGCTGACGCCGAAGGGCCCGAGGCCGACCGTCTCGGCGAGGAAGACCGCGAGGACGATCTTCGAACCGTAGAAGGAGAACCGTTCGAAGAGCTCGAGGACGTTGGCGACCCAGAACGTCCGGGCGAAGCCGGACTTCACTTCGGAGAGACGTGCGGCGAGGTCCACGGGCGCTCCTTCTCGGGCCTTCGGGAACGCGGCATCTTCCGGGGCGCGCCGCGGCGCGTCAACCGCGCCCCGCGTTTGCTAGCCTCCCGGTCACCGGAGGAACGTCATGCCCGATGCGGAACGGTACGACCTCGTCGTCCTCGGGGCCGGTCCGGCCGGAGAGAAGGGGGCCGCGCTCGGCGCGTACTTCGGCCGGCGCGTCGCCCTCGTGGAGCGCCGCGCGGCTCCCGGCGGGACCTCCGTCCACACCGGCACGCTCCCCTCGAAGACGCTGCGCGAGGCGGCGCTCTACCTCACCGGCTTCCGGCGCCGGGAGCTCTACGGCATGACGCTGCGGCTCGACCGCAGGCGGAGCCTGCGGCAGCTCCTCGGGCGGCTCGCCGACGTGACGGACCGCCAGACGCGGCAGATCGACCGCAACCTCGAGCGCCACCGGATCGAGTGCGTGACGGGCCAGGCCCGCTTCCTCGACGCGGAGACGGTGGCCGTCGTCGACTCCGAGGGGCGGGAGACCCGGCGGCTCTCGGCCGGAGCGTTCCTCGTCGCGACCGGCTCGGCTCCCCTCCCTCCCCGCGGCCTGACGTTCGACGACCCGGACGTCGAGGACTCCGACCGGATCCTCGACCTCGACCGGATCCCCCGCAGCCTCGCCGTCGTCGGCGGGGGCGTCATCGGATGCGAGTACGCGTCGATCTTCGCGGCGCTGGGCACACGCGTGACGCTCGTCGAGGGGAGGGACAGGCTCCTCGGGTTCCTCGACGCCGAGCTGTCGGCCGCCCTGAAGGTGTCGCTGGAGAGAATGGGGGCCGACGTCATCCTCGGCGACGCCGTGGAAGGGCTCTCGCGCGTTCCGGGCCTCCCGGACGACGCCCTGCGCCTCTCCCTCAGATCGGGCACCGAGCTCGCCGCCGGAAAGGTCCTCTTCTCGGCCGGCCGCCGCGGCAACACCGAGGGCCTCGGGCTGGAAGCGGCCGGCGTGACCTTCGACGAGAAGGGGCGCATCCCGGTCGACGCGTCGCTCCGGACGAACGTCCCGGGCATCTACGCCGCCGGCGACATCATCGGCTTCCCCGCCCTCGCGGCCACCTCGATGGAGCAGGGGCGGACGGCGGTGAGGAATGCCCTCGGCCTCGCGGGGCCCGACGACCGCAAGCTCCCCTTCCCCTACGGCGTCTACACGATCCCCGAGATCTCGATGATCGGCGCGACCGAGGAAGAGCTGAAGGAGAAGGGAATCCCGTACGAGGCCGGCCGGGCCCGCTACGAGAACAACGCCCGCGGGCAGATCAACGGGGACGTGGACGGCTTCGTGAAGCTCCTCTTCGATCCGGCGACGAAGAAGCTCCTCGGCGCCCACCTCCTCGGGACGAACGCGACCGAGCTCGTCCACGTGCCGCAGATGGTGATGGCCCACGGCGGAGGCCTCGCCGACTTCCTCGACGCCGTCTTCAACGTGCCGACCCTCTCCGAGTGCTTCAAGTACGCGGCCTACGACGGCCTCCAGCGCCTGTCGCACCAGAGCCGTGCCGTGCCGGTGGAGGTCGCCTCGCCGGTCGCCGAGGGCGAGGTCCTCCCGCCCGGCGCGCGCGGCTGGTTCGTCGGCGTCGACCTGACCGACCTGTCGGCCCCGTCACCGCGTCCCGTCGACGTCGCGTTCATGGACCGCTGGCGCCGTGTGACCTTCTCGACCTGGGCCTTCGACGCCGCTGGTACCGGCCTCCTCCCGCCGGAGAAGCTGCGCGAAGGCGCGGTCGTCGCGATCGACGGCCCGCAGGGGCTCGCCGCGCCCGGCCGGAAGGTGCGGGACGGCGAGCGCGAGCTGCGCTGCGCCGGGAAGACTCCCGACGCCCTCCCCGCTCCCGGCTCGGCGCCGTACGCCGGGTTCCTGCGCGGGAGCGTCCTTCTCTTCTCGGCCCTGCGGGCGAGCGGGCTCGGCGTCTTCGGCGAGGTGCCGCAGGACCGGGCGATCCTCCTCGAGGTCTACCCGGCCGATCTCTGGAAGAAGTGGGCTGGGCACGCGCTCCCGAAGAAGCAGACGGCACAGGGGCGCAGGGCCCGCTGGGACCTCCTGCGAGGGCAGGGCCTCGAGCTGCCGGTCGACGCGACGGCGATCACCCACGACCAGCTCGACGCCGCCGCGGCGGCCCTCGCCGCCTATCTCTGGGCCACGGGACGGACGAACGCGTGGGGCGAGGCCCCGCGTTGGGACGACGCCGCCGGCGTTCTCCGCGAGGGGTTCGTCGTCAGCCTCTGAGGAAGGGCAGCTGGGGAAACCCGGCAGACCGGGTTTCCCCGATCCATCTCAGTCCCTACGATCCCGGGCGATCAGCCAGCCTATGAGGGCGCCGACGGCGAGCGCCCCGGCGGCCATGACGAACGCGTTCTCGCGGCCGACCCGATCGACCTGTTTCCACCGGCGGGCCAGCTCCTGCTTCACCTCACGCTGGAGCTTCCGGCCTTCGGTCCCCGCCTTCTCCAGGGCGTCCTCGATCTTGTCGGCGACGTCCTCGACGACGTCCTGCGACTTGTCCCTGACGCTCGCGGCGTTCTCGCGGATGGAACCGACGATCTTGTCCACGTCCATCTGGGGCATGGGTCACCTCCGTTCGGCCCGTGCCGGGCCGGATCGCCTCGATTCTCTCAGAAGCGGAGCCCCTCCCGAGTTCGGTAGAATTCATCCTCCTTGGATCCGCGCACGTTCCTCAGTGCCCTCTACCGCGCCGCGGTCTCGGCCGTGGAGCCGGGGCGGCTCGTCGTGGAGGCGCTCTCCCGGCGCGGGAACGCCGTCGTCATCCGTTCCGTCTCCGATCCGGGCCGGCGCGAGTTCGTCTTCGTCCCCCGGCGGGTCGTCCTCCTGTCGGTCGGCAAGGCCGCCGTCGCCATGGCGGCCGCCGCCCACCGGGCGCTCGGGACGCGCGTCGACGACTCGGTCGTCATCGCTCCGGCCGGCTCGCCGCAGGAAGAGCTCCCCCCCGGTTGCCGGTACCTGGCGGCGGCGCACCCCGTCCCCGACGAGCGCAGCCTCGCCGCGGGTCGCGAGGCGCTCGCCCTCGCCACGAGCCTCGGCTCGGAAGACCTCCTCCTCGTCCTTCTCTCCGGGGGGGGCTCCAGCCTCATGGCCCTTCCGGCGGAGACGATTTCCCTCGCCGACAAGGCGCGGACCGTCTCGCTCCTCTCGGCGGCCGGCGCCCCGATCGCCGACATCAACGTCGTGCGCGGCGCTCTCTCGCGCGTCAAGGGAGGCCGCCTCGCGGCCGCGGCCCGCGCGGCCGACGTCGTCACGCTCGTCCTGTCGGACCTCGGCGATGCCGGATGGCACCTCGTCGCCTCGGGCCCGACGCTCGGCGCTCCTCCATCGCCGCGGGACGCCTCCGCGATCCTCGAGAGCTACCGGCTCCTGTCGCTCGTCCCGGTCGCCGTCCGCCACTACCTGCTCTCCTCGCACGGCGAGACCGGTTCACGGGACGGCGGCCAGCGCTGGAGCGTCCTCCTGGGCGACATCCGGACGGCCCTCGAAGGGGCCAGGCGCGAGGCGCAGAGGCTCGGTGCCGACGTCCGCGTCCTCCCGGAGCTCCTCGCCGGAGAGGCCCGGTCGGCCTCCCGCCGGCTCGCGGTCGCGGGCGCCTGCGCCGGGAACCTCGTGCGCCGCGCGGGCGCCCCCCAGCGGCGCCTCGTCACGGTGTTCGGAGGCGAGACGACGGTCACCGTGAAGGGCACGGGGAGCGGCGGTCGAAACCGGGAGCTGGCGCTCGCCACCGCCTTCCACATCGACGGGGTCCGGGGAGCGCACCTCCTCGTCGCCGGGACCGACGGGATCGACAACACCGCCGACGCCGCCGGCGCCTTCGTCGACGACACCACCCTCGCCCGCGCGGCCGCCCTCGGTCTCGACGCGCCCGGGGCCCTCGACGCCAACGATTCCGGTCCCTTCTTCGCCGCGCTCGGCGACGCTTTCGCCCCTGGCCCCACCGGCACGAACGTCGGAGACGTGGCGTTCGTCCTCGCGCCCGGGGGTGAGGCCGCGCCGGCAACCGTCCGCCTCGAGGAGGAGGGAATCCCCCTCCCCGACAGGATCTGACCGATGGCGAGACCACACTCCACTGCCGACGACGCCGCGTCCCACCGTGCCGTCCTCACGGTCGAGGAGGACGGCGTGAGGCACACGTTCCACCTGGACGGGACCTCCACCGTCGGGCGGGAGCCGGGTTGCGACGTGCTTCTCAATTCGCCGACCGTTTCCCGGCGCCACGCGCTCGTCGCGCCGAACGGCGACGGGTGGATCGTGAGGGACCTCGGGAGCGGCAACGGGACGTTCCTGGACGCCCGCCGCGTCGACGAGGCCCCTCTTCCGAACGGTGTCGCGATCCGTTTCGGGAGCGTGCCCGCCTGGTTCGAGGAGCAGCCGGAGGCGCCCCTCACCTCCAGCCAGAGGATCCAGCGAACCCTGACGCAGACCCTCTCCATCCAGCCGGCGAAGCGGACCCGGAAGAAGGCCTGCGTCGCGTGCCTCGCGGGGGGCATCGTCCTCCTGCTCGGCGCCTCGATCTGGCACCGCGGGTGCGACTCGAGGGAGAGTGGCGCCTCTCGGCCGGCCGACTCTTCCCGCCCGGCCGCGTCCGCCCCGGCAGGGGGCTGAGGGATGGCCGCACACCCGGACCGCTCCGTCGTATAACGAAGCATCACCCGCGGGGGAATCCCCCGGAAGGAGACGCCCAAGATGGCCACGAAGGTAGGAATCAACGGGTTCGGCCGCATCGGCCGCCAGGTCCTCAAGGCGATTCGCGACAAGTACCCCACCGACCTCGAGGTCGTCGCCGTCAACGACATCGGCGACCTGAAGACGATGGCCCATCTCCTCAAGTACGACTCGACCTACGGGCGCTTCGACGGCACGGTCGAGGTGTCCGGAGAAGACCTTCTCGTCGACGGCAAGCACCTGAAGATGCTGAAGGAGACCGACCCGGCGAACCTCCCCTGGAAGGACCTCGGCGTCGACATCGTCATCGAGTCGACCGGCCTCTTCACGATCAAGTCCGACGGCGTGAACAAGAAGGGCAAGACGGTCCGCGGAGCCGAGAACCACATTACCAAGGGCGGCGCGAAGAAGGTCATCATCTCCGCCCCCGCCGAGGGCGAGGACCTGACGATCGTCCTCGGCGTCAACGAGGGGGCCTACGACCCCGCGAAGCACCACGTCGTCTCGAACGCCTCGTGCACGACGAACTGCCTCGCCCCCGCCGCCAAGGTCGTCCACGACAACTGGACGATCCAGCGCGGCTTCATGACGACGATCCACGCCTACACGAACGACCAGCGGATCCTCGACCTGCCGCACAGCGACCTGCGCCGCGCGCGCGCCGCCGGGCTGTCGATCATCCCGACGACGACCGGCGCCGCGAAGGCCGTCGCCCTCGTCATCCCCGACCTGAAGGGGAAGTTCGACGGCTACTCGCTCCGCGTCCCGACGCCGACCGTCTCCGTCGTCGACTTCACCGCACAGCTCGCCAAGCCGACGACGACCGACGAGCTCCGCCAGGCGTTCCGCGACGCCGCCGCCGGCCCGATGAAGGGGATCCTCGCCGCCATCGACGAGCCGCTCGTCTCGGTCGACTTCAAGGGCGACCCGCACTCCTCCTCCGTCGACCTGCCGTTCACGATGGTCCTCGGCAAGGAGAAGAGCGACTTCGTGAAGGTCGTCACCTGGTACGACAACGAGTGGGGCTACAGCATGCGGACGGCCGACCTGGCCGCCCTCATGGCGAAGATGCTGTAGACGGGTCGCGCGCGCCGCCGACGCCGCGGCGCGCACAACGACATCGACTCGAAGGGGAGGCCTCACGGCCTCCCCTTGGCTTTCTGCTACGCCCCCAGCTTCATCAGCTCCTCGTACGCCGACAGCGTCAGGAACTCCGGCAGCTCCTCGCTCCGGATCATCCGGTCGAAGAGCTGCGCGGCGAGCTCGTAGCGCCCCGCTCCGACCCCTTCCTCGGCGAGACGCGCGCGGACGGCGCCGACCTCCTCGTCGAAGACCTGGCCGTAGAGCTCGGGGGTGAGCGTCCGGCCGTCGGCGAGCGTCACGCGGTTCTTCAGCCACTGCCAGACCTGCGTCCTCGAGATCTCGGAGGTCGCCGCGTCTTCCATGAGGTTGTAGAGCGGCACGCAGCCGTTCCCGCGGAGCCACGCCTCGAGGTAGAGGATCCCGACGTTCAGGTTCTGGCGGAGCCCCTTCTCGGTGACCGGCCCCTCGGGGACGGTGAGGAGATCCTTCGCGGTGATCTCGGTGGTCGGCATGGCGGTCGCGATCTGGTTCGGCTGCGGCATCCCCGCGTCGAAGATCTCCATCGCGATCGGGACGAGGCCGGGGTGGGCCACCCAGGTCCCGTCGTGCCCCGCCCGCACCTCCCGCAGCTTGTCGGCCCGCACCTTCGCGAGGGCCGCCTCGTTGGCGGCGGGGTCGTTCTTGATCGGGATCTGCGCCGCCATGCCGCCCATCGCGTGGATGCCGCGCTTGTGGCAGGTGCGGATGAGGAGCGTGACGTAGGAGGCGAGGAAGTGCTTCTCCATCGTCACGAGGCCGCGGTCGGGGAGGAGGAAGCCCGGGGAGGCGCCCGAGCCTCTTGATGAACGAGAAGATGTAGTCCCAGCGGCCGCAGTTGAGGCCCGCCGAGTGGTCCTTCAGCTCCCAGAGGATCTCGTCCATCTGGAAGGCGCCCATGATCGTCTCGATGAGGACCGTCGCGCGGATCGTCCCGTGCGGGATGCCGAGGTCGCCTTGGGCCTTCACGAAGACGTCGTTCCAGAGGCGCGCCTCGAGGTGGTGCTCGAGCTTGGGCAGGTAGAAGCAGGGCCACGCCCCCTTCGCCAGGAGCCTCTTCCCACAGTGGAAGAAGTAGAGGCCGAAGTCGAAGAGGCTCCCCGAGCAGGGCTTGCCGTCGACGAGGAGGTGCTTCTCGAGGAGGTGCCAGCCGCGCGGCCTCACCATGAGGATGGCGGTCTTCGCGTTCAGCCGGTACTCCTTGCCGGTCTCGGGAGCGCGGTAGTCGATCGTCCCGTCGACGGCGTCGCGGAGGTTCCTCTGTCCTTCGACGCAGTTCGCCCACGTGGGCGAGTTCGCGTCCTCGAAGTCGGCGAGGAAGACGCTCGCCCCCGAGTTGAGAGCGTTGATGACCATCTTCCGGTCGACCGGGCCGGTGATCTCGACACGCCGGTCCTCGAGGCCGGGCGGGATCGGCGCGACCTTCCACTCTCCCTTCCGGATCTCTTCCGTCTCCGGGAGGAAGTCGGGGAGCACGCCGGAGTCGATCCTCTTCTGCGCCTCGACGCGGCGCGCGAGGAGCCCCTCCCGGCGCACGCCGAACGCCCTCTGGAGGGAGGCGACGAACCGGAGGGCCGCGGGCGTCAGGATCTCGTCGTACTGGGGGCCGATCGGACCGAGGACCTCGATCCCTTCCTTCGCGAGAGCGGCGATGGCGTTGTCTTCGGGCACGGGGGCCTCCTCGTCCGTGGGCGTCGCGGTCGTCCCCGAAGTTTACGATCTCGCGCCGCATTGCGGCACATCGGTGCGCCCCGCGTCTATGCTGTCATCCACCCGTGGCGTCCCATCTCGCTTCGTTCCGTGGCGGCACCCTCGCCGCCCTGCGCCTCGGCACGGCGGGTCTCCTCGCCGTCCTGGCGCTCGGCGCGAGCGCGGCGCCGGCGGCGCGGGGCCGCGTCGAGCCAGCGTTCGGCGTGACGCCTGGGGGGCTGGTGTGGACGGTGGAGCCCCTGGCCCGCAGGCTCGTCCTGCGCGACCCGGAAGGCTCGGAGCGGGCCGTCTTCCCGCTCGGCGACGAGGGGCACGTCCTGGGCGTGGCCGACTCGGGCGCTCGCGTCACCGCGCCGACCCCCGACGGCTTCCGCCGCGGGCTCGCCCGCAGGGGTGAGGAGCGGCAGGTGGAGGCGCGTTTCGTCTTCCGGTTCGCCGACGGCGGGGTGCGCGCCACCGTGGCGACGACCGCGCTGCGCGGCTCCGAGCCGGCGTTCTTCGGCGACGAGGCCTGGGTCCTGCGGCGCCAGGACGGCTCGTTCCGCATCGTCCGCGTCGCTCCGGACGGAGAGACGCCCTTCGCGGCGTTCCCGGTCGCGGATGTCAGGCGCCGGGTGGGACACCCCTCGTCCCCACGGGTCTTCGCCGGCGCGGCGGGGACCACGGTGCTCTTCTCCGGCGCACGGGGCGAGGCGGCGGCGCGCTTCGGAACCGGGGAGCTGGTCGTCGTTCCCGACCCGCTCGAGTCCTGCGGCGAAGGGCGCACGCGATTCGTCCTGGGCATCCCCGAGGGAATCGTGCGCGTCTCGGTCCGGACGGCTCCGCCCGCGGATGGCGAGGACTGGGGTGAGCCGCTCTCCGTCGCCGAGGTCTTCGACGGAACCGGGCGCCTCGTCAGGTCCGCGCCGCTCGGCCCGCTGACCGAGGTCTTCCCTCTGCCCGACGGCGGCCTGCTCGGCCTCGACGGGAGGGAGTCCGTCCGGTTCGACGACCGGTTCACCGAGATCTCGCGCGCGGTGCTGCCGCTCGAGGAGGGCTCGGACCCGGCCGCCGCCGCGAGGGTCGTCGAGCAGCTCCGCCGGCTCGAACGGCTCGGACCCCGCGCCACGGGCGGCGACTGGGCCGAGCTCGCGCTCCTCCCCGGCGCGCCCGCGTCGAGGTACCTCGAGCGGGCGATCGAGGACCCGGGCGGCGCTCTCGAGAGGCTCGCCCGGGTCGCCGATGGCGAGCCGGCGGCGCTGGAGGCGGCGAAGGCGGTGCCGATTCTCCTCGGGACCCTCGATCCCGACGCGCGCGACGGCCTCCTGGACCGGCTGAGGCAACGGGTCGAAAGCGGCGGCCCGATCTGGCTCCGGAACGTCGCGGCGCTGGCCCTCCTTTCGGCCTCACCGGCCGAGGCTCCCGCGTGGGCCCTTCCGGCGGTCGCCGAGGCCATCTCGTCCGGCGCCGACGGCGCTGGGTCTTCCCTTCCCGACGAGGCCTTCACGCTCGAGCTCGCCGAACTCGTCACCGCCGTCGACCGGGCCCGCATCGACCGGCTCGTACGGGAGAGGCCCGAGGTCGCCGAAGGGCTCCTCGCCGGGAATCTCGAGGAAGCGCTCTCCGGCTCCTTCGCCGAGCTGCGGTTCCACGCGCCGGCAGACCGCTTCGCCAGGACGCTCCTCGACTGCACGGCCGGCCCCCCCTCCGCCACGGGACTCCTCGCGCTGGCGCGCGTCTCCGAGGCGGCGCTCGAGGTTTCGCCGTCTCCGGCCGGCCTGGCGCGCGGCGACGCGCAGCTGCACGGAGCGGTCGAGGCGCGTGGCGGCCTCGCGGCGACTCTCCTCGCGGCGCAGGGCTCGCCCGATCCGGGGCTTCGGGCTTCCGCCCTGGCGCTCGGCCCCCTCGTGGGTCTTCCCCTGGATGCGGCCCGGTTCCGCGCGGACGTCCTGAAGCGGCCCTCCCTCGCCGCCTTCGGCTTTCTCGGCCTCGTGGCCGACCGCTCCCTCTCCCCGCGCTCGTGGACGGGGCTCTTCACGGAGCTCTTCTTCTCCGCCCGCGCCGCTTCGCGCGACCCGTCCGGATGCGCCCTCTCGGGCGCACCCGTTCTCCAGGCCGACGCGGAGAGCAGCCTCGACCGCTACTGCAACCTCTTCGCCATCGTCCAGTTCGCAGCGCTCGACCTGGGGGACGACGAAGACCCGTCCTTCGTCTCGCGGCAGCGGATCGGCCTGCTGGCGGAGTTCGCCCGCTCGGCCTCGGCCCCCCCGGAGCTGAGGCTCGAGCTGAAGCTGGGCCGCGCGCTGCGCGGGACGGCGAACGAGGAGGAGATCGTCGAGATCCTCGGCGCACGCGACCTGGCACCGGCCTTCCGCCGGGTCGTCCTCGGCAAGCTCCCTCCCGGTTCGACCCGGCTCGCGGCCACGCTCGAGCGCGAGCTGTCGTCGGGCCGGGTCGCCCCGCCCGAGCGGGAAGCCTGGCTCGACGCCCTCGCGCGCCTCGACCCGGCGGCGGGAGACCGCGTGGCGGCGGACGCGTGGACGCGCGGTCTCGTCCCTCTCGACGCGGAGGACGGTGGCGCGGGCGCCTTCGCCCGGGCCCTCGACCCGGAGCGCGTCCGGTCCAGCGAATCCCTCCGCGCGGCCCTGCGCCGGGCGCGCAGCCTCCCGGCCGCGAGCCTCGAGGCCGCCACCGCCCTGGCGCGCGCGGCGGACCCCGGCGCGGCCGCGCCGCTCCTCGCGGCCCTCCTCGAGACCTGCCCTGCCTGCCAGAGCCCGGCCGCTCTCGCCGCGCTGTTCGGACCGCTCGGCGAAGAAGGCCTGGATGCCCTCGCCCGTCTCGCCGAGGCGACCCTTCCCTTCGGCACCTCCCCTCTCGAGGCCCTCTTCGAGCTCGACGAGGCCCGCGCCGAAGAGCTGGGGCGCGCACACCTCGCTGTGGCGCTTGCCCGAGGGTGCGTTCCGGAGCCGCTCCTCCCCGCGCTCTTTGCCCACGGCATCGACCCCTTCCCCGACCTCCTCGCCGCCCTGCAGGAACGCGGGTGCGACCGGGCGCGCCTTCGGCCGGGCGAGCCGGTGGCGGCCGGAATCGCGCGAGCAGCCGGGACCGACACGGGCCAGGCCGCCCGTCGCGCGCTCCAATCCGCCGGCTCCCCCTCGTGCCGTGCCTCTCTCGCATCTCTCCTCGGCATCGCTGCGCACGACGGCGACCCGGAGGAACCGTGACGTCGCCCGAGCCTCGCCGGACCCGGATCGTCGTCGTCGGAGGGGGCTTCGCCGGCCTCACCCTCGTCCGCGCGCTGCGCGGCGCGCCGGTCGACGTGACGCTCGTCGACCGGCGCAACTTCCACCTCTTCCAGCCGCTCCTCTACCAGGTGGCGACGGGAGGCCTCTCTCCCGCAAACATCGCCACGCCGCTGCGCGCCCTCGTGAAGCGGCAGCCGAACGTCCGGGTCGTCCTCGCCGGGGCGACCGGCGTCGACGTGGGCGGCCGCCGGCTGCTGCTCGAAGGCGGGGAGCTGCCGTACGACACCCTCGTCCTGGCGACGGGCGCGCGGCACTCCTACTTCGGCCGTCCCGAGTGGGAGGCGCGCGCCCCGGGCCTGAAGACCCTGGAGGACGCGACGGGCATTCGCGCCCGCATCCTCTCGGCCTTCGAGGCGGCCGAGCGGGAGGAGGACGAAGCGCGGCGGCGCGCGCAGCTCACGTTCGTGGTCGTGGGTGCGGGACCCACGGGGGCGGAGCTGGCGGGGGCCCTCGCCGAGATCGCCCGGCACACGCTCCGGGACGAGTTCCGGCGAATCGACCCCTCCGCGGCGCGGATCCTCCTCGTCGAGGGGAGCGACCGCGTCCTGGGCGCCTACGCCTCCGCCCTCTCCGCCCGTGCCGCTCGCGACCTGGCCCGGCTCGGTGTCGAGGTCCGCACGGAGACCCTCGTGACGGACATCCGCGAGGACGGCGTCACCCTCCGGCGTGGCGAGGAGCAGGAGGTCGTGAAGGCGCGGACGGTCCTCTGGGCCGCGGGGGTCGAGGGCTCTCCTCTCGGGCGCGCCCTCGCCGCGGCGGCGGGCGCCAGAACGGACCGCGCGGGGCGGGTCGTCGTCGAGCCCGACCTGACGCTTCCAGGGCACCCGGAGCTCTTCGTGGTCGGCGACCTCGCCCTCTTCACGCACCAGACGGGCAAGCCGCTCCCCGGCGTCGCCCCGGTCGCGATGCAGCAGGGGCGGCACGTGGCGCGGACGATCCGGGCGCGGCTCGCGGGGCGTGCCGGCGAGCCGTTCCGGTACGCCGACAAGGGGAGCATGGCGACGATCGGGAGGGCCTCGGCGATCGCCGAGGTCGCGGGGCTGAGGTTCGGCGGGTACCTCGCCTGGCTCGCCTGGCTCTTCATCCACCTCCTCTACATCGTCCAGTTCGGCAACCGGGTCCTCGTCCTCGTCCAGTGGGCCTGGAGCTATCTCACGTGGGCAAAGTCGGCCCGCCTGATCACTTACCCCGCCGCGGAGACCCCGTCTCCACCCCTGGCGGGAACTTCCGCGCACGAGTGACGTACATTCCCAACAGGGTGATTCCGCACGCTCCCACAGGCAAGGAGGCCTCAAAGATGACCCTTTCGTCGTTCCAGCCGCGCCTCGCGCGGCTCGTTCTCGTTTCGGCCCTCGCGGTCCCGATGGCCGCTTCGGCCCAGACCCCCGCCGCCGCCCCGGCGAAGCCGGCCCCGGCGGCGAAGGCCGCGGCCCCAGAAGGGCCTTCCCCCCGTCCTCGACCGCGAGCTCTTCTTCGGCAACCCCGAGATCGCCGGCGCCCAGCTCTCCCCCGACGGGAAGTGGACCGCCTTCCTGAAGCCCTGGAAGGAGACCCGCAACGTCTGGGTCAAGAAGACGGGCGACCCCTACGACAAGGCCCGCCTCGTCACGGCCGAGCCGAAGCGCCCGGTGGCCGGCTTCTTCTGGAGCCGCGACAGCAAGTACATCCTCTTCGTGAAAGACAACGAAGGCGACGAGAACTACAACGTCTGGGCCGTCGATCCGGCCGCGACGGCCGAGGCCGGCAAGGACGCTCCCGCCCCCCGCAACCTGACCGCAGCCAAGGGGGCGCGCGCCCAGATCTACGACGTCCCGAAGAGCGACCCCGACGCCGTCCACGTCGGCCTCAACGACCGCGACGCCGCCTGGCACGACCTCTACAAGGTGAAGATCTCGACCGGCGAGCGGACTCTCCTGCGCAAGAACACCGAGAAGATCTCGGGCTGGGTCTTCGACCTCGCGGGCCAGCTCAGGCTCGCCTCCCGCATCGCCGACAACGGCGACACGGAAGTCCTCAGGGTCGACGCGGAAGGCCTCACGAAGATCTACTCCTGCAGCGTCTTCGAGTCGTGCGGCCCGGTCCGCTTCCACAAGGACGGCAAGCGGGTCTACATGGAGTCGAACAAGGGCGCGCCGGACCTCGCCGGCCTCCTCCTCTTCGACCCGGCGACCGGGAAGGAAGAGGCCGTCGAGACCGACCCGAAGGGGCGCGTCGACTTCGGCAACGCCATCTTCTCCGAGGCGACCGACGAGCTCGCCGCCACGTCCTACGAGGACGAGAGGACGCACATCTACTTCCGCAACAAGGAGTGGGAGGCCGATTACCGCCTCCTCGAGAAGAAGCTCCCGAACCGGGAGATCATCCCCGCCGGCGCCACCGCCGACGACATGCTCTGGATGGTGACGGCCTACTCCGACGTCGACCCGGGCACGCGCTACCTCTTCGACCGCAAGACGAAGAAGCTCTCCGTCGAGTACGTCTCCCGCGAGCGCCTCCCGCGCGAGCACATGGCGGAGATGAAGCCGATCAGCTACCCGTCCTCCGACGGGCTGGTGATCCCGGCCTACCTCACCCTGCCGAAGGGGGTCCCCGCGAAGGGCCTCCCTCTCGTCGTCTTCCCGCACGGCGGCCCGTGGGCGCGTGACGGCTGGGGCTTCAACAACTACGCCCAGTGGCTCGCGAACCGCGGCTACGCCGTCCTCGCGCCCAACTTCCGCGGCTCCACCGGCTACGGGAAGAAGTTCCTGAACGCCGGCAACAAGGAGTGGGGCCTGAAGATGCAGGACGACATCACGTGGGGCGTCAAGCACCTCGTGAAGGAAGGCATCGCCGACCCGAAGAAGGTCGCCATCATGGGCGGCTCCTACGGCGGTTACGCCACCCTCGCCGGCCTCACCTTCACGCCCGACGTCTACGCCGCGGGCGTCTCCATCGTCGGCCCGTCGAACCTCCTGACGCTCCTCGATACGATCCCGCCCTACTGGGAGGCGATCCGGATCATCTTCCACGAGCGTATGGGCAACCCGAACACGCCGGAAGGAAAGAAGCTCCTCGAGGCCGCTTCGCCGCTCAACTCCGCCACGAAGATCTCGCGGCCGCTCCTCGTCATCCAGGGGGCCAACGACCCGCGCGTGAAGAAGGCCGAGTCGGACCAGATCGTCATCGCGCTCCGCGACCGCGGCTTCCCGGTCGAGTACATCTGCGCCCCGGACGAAGGGCACGGCTTCGCCCGCCCCGTCAACAACATGGCGGCAATGGCCGCCTCCGAGGCCTTCCTCGCCAAGCACCTCGGCGGCCGGTTCCAGGAGGGCGGCACGCCCGAGGTCGTCGCCCGCCTCAAGGAGATCACGGTCGACCCGAAGACGGTCGTCCTCGCGAAGAAGGTCGATCCGGCCGCCGTCGGCGCGCCGAAGCCCGTGGCCGACCTCGCGGCCGGCTCGTACGCGTACGCCGGGACGATCTCCGCAGGTCCCCAGACGATGCAGATCTCCTCGACGCGCGTCGTCAAGGAGGAGGGCAGCACCTGGATCGTCACCGACACCGCGAAGATGCCGATGGGCGAGGCCATGGACACGACGACGGTCGAGAAGGGGACTCTCGTTCCGGTCAAGCGCGTCATCCGCCAGGGCCCGGTCTCGATCGACCTCGCTTTCGCCGGCAGCAAGGCGACCGGCACGATGGCCATGGGAGCCGAACCGAAGGCGATCTCGGTCGACCTCGGCGGCCCGCTCTTCGCCGACGGCAACGCGGCCCACGTTTCAATCGCGTGCCTGCCGCTCGCCGAGGGCTTCCAGACCACGTACCGCAACTTCGACGTCCAGAAGCAGAAGCCTGCGCTGAACCTGGCGAAGGTGACCGGGGCCGAGGAGGTCAAGGTCGCTGCCGGGACTTTCCAGGCCTGGAAAGTCGAGCTGACGTCGGCTGCGGGCGACCCCGGCTCGACGACCCTGTGGATCGACAAGGCCACCCGGAAGGTCGTGAAGACGTCGGCGACGCTCCCGCAGATGGGCGGCGCGGTCTTTACGTCCGAGCTGCAGCCGTAACGGACGGGGCGGCGCGGCCTACGAGGGCCGCGCCGCCTCCCATCCCCTCGTCGCCGGGGATGGCGCGGGTACCCTGGGAATCGGGCGGGTCGTCTCGAGCTCGACGGCGGCCGCGAACGTCTTCACGGGTACGCGGGCGGCCAGGGCCGCCTCCTGGAAGTCCATCAGGCCCAGGCGGTGTTGCCGGATGGCCCAGTCGAGGCGGATCCTCCTCGCAACCTGATCGCCCGCATCTTTCCTGTCGTACGCCTGCGCTTCCATGTCGTCTGACTCCTCGGAGGCCACCCGCCTCCCGCCTTCCCTTACGCCGTTCTTCGCGGTCCCGGATTGAATGCCGGGTTGCGGCAACGCCTCTCCCTCGAAGGTGAAGGTATCGTTCCGGCGGAGGTTCCCGTGACGCGAACCGCGAAATGGCTCCCCGCACTCGGCCTCGTCTTCGCCACCGCATCCCCGGCGTCTTTCGCGGCGCCCGCCGTGCCGCCGAAGGAGCCGTCCTTCGAGAGCCGGATGGAGGGGATGCGGTTCCGTTGCATCGGGCCGTTCCGGGGCGGGCGCGTGACCGCGGTCGCCGGGGTCCGCGGCCAGCGGAACGTCGCCTGGCAGGGCGCCACCGGCGGCGGGGTCTGGAAGACGACCGACGGCGCAGCGAGCTGGGAAGCGGTGTCCGACAAGGACTTCCGCACCGGCTCCGTCGGCGCGGTCGCCGTCGCCGAGTCGGACCCGAACGTCGTCTGGGTCGGGATGGGCGAGGCGCCGATCCGCGGCAACGTCTCGCACGGCGACGGGGTCTGGCGGTCGACGGACGCGGGGCGCACGTGGAAGCACCTGGGCCTTTCGGCCACGCAACAGATCTCGGCGCTCAGGGTCCACCCGAAGGACCCCGACGTGGCGTGGGTGGCCGCGCAGGGAAAGGTCTGGGGACCGAGCGAGGAGCGCGGGATCTACCGGACGAAGGACGGCGGGAAGTCGTGGACGCGCGTCCTCTTCGTCGATGCGAACACCGGCGCGAGCGACCTCTCCGTCGACCCGTCGAACCCGCGGATCCTCTACGCCGGGATGTGGCAGGTGGTGCGGCGCCCGTGGGAGCTCGTTTCGGGTGGCCCCGGCAGCAGCCTCTTCCGCTCGGACGACGGGGGCGACACCTGGAAGAAGCTGGCGAAGGGGCTCCCGGAGGGGACCTGGGGGAAGGTCGGCGTCGCGGCCTCGGGCGTAAAGCCGGGACGCGTCTGGGCGCTCGTCGAGGCGGAGAAGGGGGGGCTCTTCCGATCGGACGACTGGGGCGAGAGCTTCACGAAAGTGAACGAGGAGAACGACCTGCGCCAGCGGGCCTGGTACTACACCGGGGTCTACGCCGACCCCGGGAGCGCCGACTCCGTCTGGGTGACGAACGTCCAGCTCTGGAAGTCGGTCGACGGCGGGAAGACCTTCACGTCCGTCCCGACACCGCACGGCGACCACCACGACCTCTGGACCGATCCCGCCGACCCGTCGCACCTCATCGTCGGGGACGACGGCGGGGCGTACGTGTCGTACGACGGCGGCAGGACCTGGTCGTCGATCGAGAACCAGCCGACGGGGCAGTTCTACCGCGTCGCCGTCGACGACCGCTTCCCCTACCGCGTCTACGGCGCGCAGCAGGACAACACGACGGTGGCCATCGCGAGCCGCTCCCGTGGGCGGGAGATCGGCCGCGAGGAGTGGCACGCCGTCGGCGGCTGCGAGAGCGGCTGGATCGCCCCGAAGCCGGGCGAGCCGGACGTCGTCTACGCCGGCTGCTACGGCGGGTCGATCACCCGCTACGACCACCGGACGGGCGAGGAGCGCGAGATCACCGCCTGGCCGCAGCTCGCCATCGGCCGTCCCGCGACGGACCTGAAGTACCGCATCCAGTGGAACGCGCCGATCCTCGTCTCGCGGCACGACCCGAACGTCCTGTGGCACGCCGCGCAGCTCCTCCTCGAGTCGCGGGACGAGGGACAGAGCTGGAAGGAGATCTCGCCCGACCTGACCCGCAACGACCGGACGAAGCAGGGCTCTTCGGGCGGCCCGATCACGAAGGACAACACGGGCGTCGAGGTCTACGGGACGATCTTCGCCCTGGCGGAGTCGCGCCTGGCGAAGGGGCTCCTCTGGGCCGGGAGTGACGACGGCCTCGTTCACGTGACACGCGACGGCGGCGCGACGTGGAAGAACGTCACGCCGAAGGGGCTCCCCGAGTGGACCCAGGTGAACGCGATCGAAGCCTCGCCCCACGCCGCGGGCACGGCGTACCTCGCCGGGACGCTCTACAAGCTGGGCGACTTCACGCCGCACCTCTGGAAGACGGCCGATTACGGGGCGACCTGGACGCGGATCGACGCCGGCATTCCCCGCGACGCCTTCACGCGCGTCGTGAGGGAGGACCCGGAGCAGAGCGGCCTTCTCTTCGCGGGAACGGAGATGGGCCTCTTCGTCTCGTTCGACGCCGGGAAGGTCTGGACCCGTTTCCAACGGAACCTCCCGGTCGTGCCGATCACCGACCTCGCCTTCAAGGACGGCGACCTCGTCGTCGCGACGCAGGGGCGCGCCTTCTGGATCCTGGACGACCTCTCGCCGCTCCGGCAGTGGAGCGACGACGTGGCCGCGGCAAGGCTCCACCTGTTCGCGCCCAGGAGCGCGGTCCGGTTCCCGGGCGGCGGCGACCCGGCGAAGCCTCCGAAGGCGGCGGGCCAGAACCCTCCTCCCGGCGCGGTGATCTCGTTCTGGCTGAAGGAGGCGCCGAAGGAGGGCGAAGTCGTGGCCCTCGAGATCCTCGAAGGGGAGAGAGTCCTCCGCCGTTTCACGAACGAGAAGCGTGACGAGAAGGCGGTGGAGGAGGCGGAAAGCCCCACGGAGACGCCCCTCGAGCCCGTCGCCGGCCTGAACCGCTTCTCGTGGGATCTCCGGGGCCTGAAGCCGTCACTCGTACCGAAGGCGGTCCTCTGGGGTTCGAAGGAGGGGCCGCTCGTGGCGCCGGGGCGTTATGACATCCGTTTCCGGGCCCTGGGCGAGACCCGGACGGCGAGCGTCGAGGTCGTTCCGAACCCCGCGGTGAAAGTCGCCCCCGCGGACCTCGCCCGGCAGGCCGCCTTCCTCGCCGACCTGACGGCGGCGCTCTCCCGGACGCACGACACCGTTCGCACCCTGCGCGACGTCAGGGCGCAGGTCGTCGCGGTCGCCACGCGGGCGAAGAAGACCGGGGCGTCCCCGGCCGTCGCAGAGTCGGCGAAGGCCCTCGAGAGCCGACTCCTCGCCGTCGAGGCGAAGCTCGTCAACCCGAAGCTGAAGAGCTCGCAGGACGTCCTGAACTTCCCGCCGGCCCTCGACCACCAGATCGTCGGTCTGGTGAGCGCCGCCTCGAGCGCCGACGCCCCGCCGACGGCGGGCGCCATCGCCTACTGGGCGGAGCTGAAGCAGACGCTCGAGACGGTCTGGAAGGAGGCGAGCGAGGTGCTCGCGGGCGACGTGGCGGCCTTCAACGCCCGGCTGGCCTCGGCCGGCATCGCGCCGGTGGCGGAGCTGAGCCCGAAGGCGCCATAGGGAGAGCCGTCCTCCGGGGCGCCCTCGGGGCCCTCAGGCCGTCGGTGGGACGGCCAGGTCGTGCAGGGCGTCTTTCTCGTCCTCGAAGACGTGGAAGACGGGGAGGAGCGCCGCCAGGTGGAGCGTCTCCTTGACCCTCTTCGGAAGCCTGAGGAGGCGCAGCTGCGCCCCGAACGAATGGCAGAGCTTGTGGCTGGCGACGAGCTCGCCGATCCCGGCGCTGTCGACGACCTGGACTCCCGAGAGGTTGAGGAGGATTTTCTTCCAACCCTCGGCCAGGAGCTCGTTCACGACCTCGCGCAGGATCTCGTCCCCGACACCGCCTACGAGCCTTCCGGTCAGGTCGGCGACGACGACGTCGCCCTTCTTTCGAACCTCGACGTGCATGGTGGGGCGATCCTAGCAGGCCCGGTGGGTACGGTGTGTCCTTTCCAGATCCGGGGGGTCCGGGGGGCCGCGAACAGCGCCCCCCGGCGAGGCGAGCAGGGGTGGCGGTCAACCGGGTGGGCGGGCCGTGATGACGGTCGTGGCGACCGATCCCCGGGTGGACCCGCCCTCGGGCGGGAAAGCCCACCCCGGACCGCCGGACGGCAGCCCCTCGAGGGCTGTGGCGAGCCCTTCGGCCCAGGCCTCCACGTCGTGCGGGCGCATGTCCGGGTTCTTGGCGAGGGCGGCCCGGAACGCCTCGTCCACGAACGGCGATACCGCCGGAAGGAGGGTGGAGACGAGGGGGGGCGGGTTTCTCACGACGTCGACGAAGACCCTGTCGAGATCGGTCTCCACCGTCACGCCCCGTCCGACGAGCGCCTGGTAGCAGACGGCCGCGAACGAATAGACGTCGGTCCGCACGTCCACCTCCCGGCCCGAGATCTGCTCCGGCGGCATCCAGGCGGGGGTCCCGACGATGAGACCGCTCTGGGTGAGCTTCCTGTCGCCGTCGACCCGCTTTGCGAGGCCGAAGTCGAGGAGCCTCACCCGGAATCCTCCCCCTTCCGGGCAGAGAAAGACGTTCTCGGGCTTGATGTCGCGGTGAACGATCCCCTTCCGGTGGGCCGCCCCGAGCGCGCCCGCCCCCTGCCGCAGGAGCGCGGCGACCTGTGCCGGCGTGCCGCAGCCGGAGAGCCGGACGAGGTCGGCCAGGTCGCGTCCGTGGAGCCGCTCCATGACGAGGAACATCGAGCCGTCGCCGAGGTCGCCCGAGTCGAAGAGGTCGACGACGTTCGGGTGCCGGATGGCCGCGATCGCGAGCGCCTCCTGGACGAAGCGCCGCCTGACCGTGGCGTTCTGGAAGTGCTCCGGCTTGACGACCTTCACCGCCACGACGCGATCGAGCTTCTCGTCGTGCGCCTCGAAGACGGTTCCCATCCCCCCCTCGCCCAGGACGCGCACCAGCTGGTAGCGGTCGAGGACGCGATGCGGGAGGTTGCGCGGCTCGGCGAGGGGCGTCCCGTCGTCCTCGCACTGCCGCACGCTCGGCCCATAGCAGCGGGCGCAGGCCGGGCAGACGTAGAGGATCTCCAGGGTCAGCGTCGCGCCCGGAAGGCGGGACGACTTCTGCCGGGCCGCCGCGAGCTGCTCCTTCATCCGGTGGAGCTCGAGCGCTCCACCGAGCTGGTGGGCGAACCCGAGGAGGAGACCCCGCTCGATGTCGTCCCACTCCGCCTTCCCGTCGGCGACGAGGACGCCGAAGAGGTCGCCCCTCGGGCCGCGGATCGGGGCGACCGCCCGGTCACCGGAGACGAAGAGACTTTCCCCCGCCGGCAGCTGGGCGACCGCCGAGGGGGCAGGTGGGAGGGCGGACGAGGCCGCGACCGCGACGAAGGACTCCTCCTGCAGGAGCCAGACGGCGACCTCCCGGGCGCCGAGCGTTTCGGCGATCCCTTCGGCCATCGACCGCGCCCAGCGGCCGAAGTCGAGGAAGGCCTCTCCCCCCGTCGAGAGAAGGGTCGAGATCCTCTCCTGCGCCGCCCTCAGCTGCGCCGCGAGGCGCGTCACGTCCTCGCTCGCGCGGCGCAGGGCGAGCTGGGTCCCGACGCGGGCGAGGACGACCTGCATGTCGAGCGGCTTGGTGACGTAGTCGTTCGCCCCGAGCCGCAGGGCGTCGACGAGGTCCCGGCTCTCGCCGAGCGCGCTCGCCATGATTACCGGCAGCTGGGAGACGCCGAAGCGGGACCGGATGCGCCGGAGCACCTCGAGCCCGTCCATCTCCGGCATCATCACGTCGAGGAGGACGACGTCGAACCTCCCCTCGGAGAGCGCCGCGAGCGCCTCGGGCCCGGAGGAGACCGCCGCAACCGCGTAGCCGGCCGAGACGAGGCGCCGGGAGAGAAGGTCCCGGTTGGCGTCGTTGTCGTCGACGACGAGGAGAGCGGCACCCCGGTCCACCCCGGCTTCGCCGTTCTCGCGCTCCGCCCCGAACGCCATCGCTCCCGCTCCCTCCGATCGGCCGGGTGACGATAGCACCGGCAGCAGGGGCTACCGCCCGAGGAGCGAGGCGAGGACTTCGATTCCGGCGAGGACGGCGTCCGGTGGCGCGGAGGTGTAACAGACCCTCACGTGCGTGGGATACGGACCGAAGCTCGGGCCGGGCGATACGAGGAGCCCGCGGTCGGCGGCGTCCTCGAGGAAACCCGTCAGGCCCCGGGCGTCGAGCCGCAGCGCGACGTCGAGGAAGAGGAACGTCGAACCCTCCGGCCGCGGCACTCCGAGCCGGTCCGCCGCCGACTCGCCCATCGTCCCGTACGCGTCGCGGGTCCGGGCGATCCAGGCGTCCCCCGCCCCCTCGAGAATCCGCAGCGCCGCCAGCTGCGCCGCGGTCGGCGCGGCGTAGACGGTGTGGGTCGAGAGCTTCAGCGCCTCGGCGATCGCCGCCGCTGGCCCGGCGACGTACCCGACGCGGTTGCCCGCCATGCCGTAGGCCTTGGAGAAGGAGTGGACCGCGAACGAGCGTTCGGGCGCGAGGGAGAGGCCGGGCACGTGCTCGCCGAGGTAGACGTAGTCCTCGTAGACCTCGTCGAAGAGGAGCCAGAGGTCGTGCCGCCGGGCGAGGCCGACGAGGGCCTCCAGCCAGCTTCGCGGAATCACGCGTCCCGTGGGGTTGCTCGGAGTGTTGACGTAGAGCGCGACGGACCGCGGTGTGAGGGCCGCCTCGACGGTGGCGGCGGCCGTCGAGGCCGAATCGGCGACGCCGAAGAAGGGCACGTCGACGGGAACGCCGCCGGCCATCCTCACGTGCCCCTCGATGAGCGGCCAGTGCGGCGCCAGGATCAGGACCTCGTCGCCGGGCGACACGATCGCGCCGACGACCGAAGCCAGGCCCGACGTCCCGCCTCCCGCGACGAAGACGTTCGCCCTCTCGAGGGGGACGCCGGTCCGGGCGCGCAGCCTGTCGACGACGGCGTCGACGAGCGCCGGGATCCCCTGCGGGGGCGCGTAGCGGTGCATTCCCGGATGCGCCGCGACCGTGAAGTCCTCCATCCGGCACCCCTCCGCCGGCTCCAGGAACGTGTCGCCGACGTGGAGCGGGTAGACCTCGCCCCCGTACGCCGCCAGGCGGTGGAGGACCGACGAGTAGACGGAGCCCTTGATCGAGGTGGCGACCGGCGAGAGCTGGGGAGGGCGCGGCATGGCGGCGGGATGTTAGCCGCCCGTCCCCTAGACTCGCGATTCGCGAAGATCTCGCCGATGCGCCACGAAGAGTCCGCCCCCACGTTCGAGCCGGCCCCCGCCCTCGGCCACCGGCACGTCCAGACCTTCTGGGGCCGCCTCACGCGCCCGCGCCTCCTGGTCCCGCTGCGGCGGGAGGTCCTTTCGACCCCGGACGGCGACGAGCTCATCCTCGACCACCTCGACGGCCCGGCCGGCGCGCCGCGCGTCGTCCTTCTTCACGGCCTCGAGGGGAGCGCCCACTCGTGCTACGTCCAGGGCCTCCTCGCGCAGCTCGCGGCGCGCGGGCTGCGCGCCGTGGCTCTCAACTTCCGCTCCTGTGCCCGCGATCTGCCGGACCTCGGCCGGAACATCCCGAACCGCACACCCCGCCTCTACCACTCGGGGGAGACGGCCGACTTCGATCACCTCGTGAAGTCCCTCGTCGCCGCCGAGCCGGGCGTCGCGCACGCGGCGATCGGCGTCTCGCTGGGCGGAAACGTCCTCCTGAAGTGGCTCGGCGAGAACCCGGGCCAGGCCCACGTCGCCGCGGCCGCGACGATCTCGGTCCCCTACGACCTGGAGGCGGGCGCCCGCAAGCTCGAGCAGGGGCTCGGGCCTGTCTACACCGCGACATTCCTGCGGGGCCTGCGCCGGAAGACCCGGCAGCTGCTGCGCCGGCACCCGGAGGTGGCGGACCGCTTCGACGCCCAGCGGATGCGCTCGGCCCGGACGTTCTTCGCGTTCGACGACGCCGTGACGGCGCCGCTCCACGGCTTTCGCTCGGCGAAGCACTACTACGACACGTCGAGCTCGCTGAACTGGGTCGGCCGGATCACCACGCCGACGCTCTGCCTCTCGGCCGAGGACGACCCGTTCCTCCCCTCGTCGGTCCTCGACCGCGTGGCCGCGAACGCCTCGGGCGCCGTCCGCCTCGTGGCGACGCGGCACGGCGGGCACACCGGCTTCATCGGCGGGACGAGCCCCCTGCGGGTCCGCTACTGGGCCGAAGAGCGCGCGGCGGAATTCGTCGCCGCGCGCCTCGCCAGGTCGCGGGACTAGGTCTTGACGAGCGGCTGGCCCTTGGCGTCGGTGACGTTGCCGACGGCGATGAGGATGACGTCGATGAGCCACCAGATGCCGCAGCCGCCGAACGTCAGGAGCTTGCCGATGCCCAGCCCCACGTGCCCGAGGTAGAAGCGGTCGACTCCGAACGTCCCCAGGAAGATCGACAGGAGGAGCGCGACGAGCCACTCCTTCGGCGCGTCGGCCGTCACCGGCCGGGGGCCTGCCGGAGGCGCGACCGGCGGAACGGACGCCGCGGGAACTGCGAGAACGTCCGCGAGCTCGGGCCGGTCGCGCAGCGGAATCCACTGCGCCTCACCCGTCCGGAACGAGAGGCTCGCCGCGCCGACCCGGCCCTCGCCGAGCCATCCGCGCACCGTCGCCTCGTCGATCGGTCCGTACTGCTGTCCGTCTCCACCGATGACGTAATACATGGCGTCCCTCTCACTCCCCCGAAACGTCAAACGCGCGGAGAAGGTTTCCGCGCCGGGCGGAATCGTACCGGATGGCGCGCCCGCGCAGCGTATTAGGTCGAGGGCGATCTCCTCCCGGGGCCCCGGATCGGGCTTTCCGGCGGGGCGGGGTAGCATGAGACGTCCTCGCAGGACATCCGCATCATGATCCGCCGTCGCCCCGCTGCCACCCCCGCTCCCGCCGAACGGCGCCAGAAGCTCCTCTCCGCCGAGCGGGCGACCGAGACGTTTCACCGGAAGGGACGCCACCGGGTCGCGCTGGGATTTCCGAACTCGTACGAGATCGGGATGTCGAACCTGGGGTTCCAGTGGGTCTACCGCCTCTTCAACCGCGAGGAGGACGTCTCGTGCGAGCGGTTCTTCTTCGACGCGGAAGACCTCGGCCGGCGCGGGCCGCGGACGCTCGAGAGCGAGACGCCGCTCGCCGCCTTCCCCCTGGTCGCGTTCTCCATCTCCTGGGAGATGGACTACGTCCACTTTCTCCGCATCCTCGCCGCCGCCCGCATACCGCTCGACCGCCGGGATCGGACCGACGACGACCCGATCGTCCTCGTCGGCGGCGACTGCGCCCGGATCAACCCTCTTCCGCTCACGCCCTACGTCGACGCCTTCACGCTGGGGGACGGCGAGAAGCTCGTCCCGGGCATCGCCGAGGTCCTCAGGGCCAGCCTCGCGCGCCCGGCGGCGCTCGAGCGGCTCGCCGCGCTCAAGGGCCTCTACGTTCCGGCCGTCCACGGCGACCGGGCCGAGGCGGCGGACGAGGGAAAGGTCGTGGTCGACCAGTTCCGCGCAGCGGAAGGGGCGACGCGCGAGCCGCCGCACACGACGATCCTGACGCCGCACACGGAGCTGTCCGACAAGCTCCTCATCGAGGTGGCCCGCGGCTGCTCCGAGATGTGCCGCTTCTGCTGGGCGGCCTATGCGATGGCCCCGCAGGTGCGGATCCCGGCCTCGAGCATCCTCGCCGTCGCCGAGCGCTGCCGGCCCCTCACCTCGCGCGTCGGCCTCATCGCGACCGCCGTGGCCGACCACCCCGAGATCCTCCCGATCCTCAACGGCCTCTCGGGGCTCGGGTACCACATCGCCCTCTCGTCGATCAAGATCGACGCGCTCTCCGAGGAGCTCCTCGCGATCCTCGCCCGGCAGGGGGAGAAGTCCCTCGCCATCGCCCCGGAGGCGGGCAACGAGCGGCTCCGGCGGGCGATCAACAAGAAGGTCTCCGACGAGATGCTCCGCGAGAAGGTGCGGCTCATCGCGAAGGCGGGCTTCACGAACCTGAAGCTCTACCTGCAGGTGGGTCTGCCGGGCGAGACGGAGGAGGACGTCGACGACCTCGTGTCGATGGTCGACGACCTGCGCCTCGTGATGCTCGAGGAAGGGCGCAAGCTCGGGCGGCTCGGGACCCTCGTCCCGAGCGTGAACGCCTTCATCCCGAAGCCCCACACGCCGTTCGAGACCGAGGTCCTCGAGGACCCCGACGAGCTGGCGCGCAAGCTGAAGAAGCTCGACGCCGCCTTCCGGAAGATGCCGAACGTGACCTTCCGCGGGATGCCGGTCACCGAGGCGATCTGGGAGGCCTACCTCGCCAAGATGGGCCTCGAGTCGGGGCCGATCCTCGCGCAGGCGGCGGCGGGGACGCCGGTGAGGACGCTCGTGAGGGAGCACCGCGAGACGCTCCTCGCGGTCGCCCGGCCGAACGCACGCACCGATGCCGCCCGGCGCGGGGTCTTCGACCTCGCCTCGCGCCAGGCATCGCCGTGGGGGTTCATATCAAAGTCGTAAGGCGTTCCGCCCTCGCGGCGTTCCTCGCCGCGGCCACGGTGTGGCCGGGCTTCGCGAGGGCCCAACCCGCGACGCCCCAGGCCGGGCAACCCCCGAACCCGCAGCCCGTCGTCGCCCTTGCCACCGTACCCGAGGCTTCGGCGGCTCCCGCTGCGGATGTCGTCCCCGGTGGCGTCGTCCGGTGGGCTGACGAAGGGATCACGCGTTGCGGCGACGCCCGCGAGACGTGGAAGCCCCTCGCCGGGGCCTGCTACTACCCGGTCGACCTGGGGCAGGCCGAGGGAACGCTCGCCGTCTTCCGCGAAAGGGCCCAGCGCCGCGAGACGGCCACGCTCCGCGTCCTCCCCCCGCCTTACGCCGAGGAGAAGCTCGAGGTCGATCCCGGGAAGGTCCACCTGTCCAAGAGGAATCGCCTCCGGGCGGACCGTGAGCGGGAGGTCGTCGTTCCGCTCTTCTCCCTCAGGACGAATCCGGCCTTCTCCCTCCCCCTCGGTTCCCCGCTGAAGAACGCCCCGCCGCCCCGGAACTTCGGAAGGCGGCGGGTCTTCAACGGCGAGCCGCGCTCCGCGCACGGCGGCGCCGACTACCGGGCGAAGACGGGGACGCCCGTTCTCGCGGCCGACGCGGGGCTCGTCGTCCTCGCCGCCCACCACTTCTTCGCCGGCAGGAGCGTCTTCGTCGACCACGGCGGGGGCCTGATCTCGACGTCGATGCACCTCTCGCGCATCGACGTGAAGGCCGGCCAGAGGGTCAAACGAGGCGATCGCCTCGGCCTCTCCGGCGCCACCGGCCGGGTCACCGGCCCCCACCTCCACTTCGGCCTGAGGTGGCGCGGTGCCCGCGTCGACCCCGCCCTCCTCCTCGGCGACCCCTCCGCCCTCCCCTCCCCGTAGAACCACCCCAGTTCCGTGCCAGGCGTGAAGTCGTGTATTGTTTTCAACAATACACGACTTCACGCCTGGCACGGTGTGAGTTGGCGCCGGCTCCGGGAGCGCGGGGTGCTTTACTTCGCCGGAGCTCCGTGAAATCATGGTCGGTTCGCGCGGCTACGGGCCGCCGGAAAGTGAACTCGGAATGCCCTTCTCGTCTTTCGGTCTCCACCCCGACCTCCTCCGCGGCGTCAAGGAGCTGGGCTTCACGCGGCCCACCCCGATCCAGAACGACGCGATCCCTCCCGCCCTCGCCGGCAAGGACCTCCTCGCCTGCGCGATGACGGGGAGCGGCAAGACCGCCGCCTTCATCCTCCCGATCCTCCACCGCTTCATCGGGAAGCCGCGCGGCGCCACGCGCTGCCTGGTCATCACGCCGACGCGCGAGCTCGCCGCCCAGATCGACGAGCACACGCGGGAGCTGGCCGTCCACACGTCCCTCACGAGCGCTTCCGTCTTCGGCGGCGTCGGCATGGGGCCGCAGGAGCACGCCTTCCGCGCCGGAGTCGACATCATCGTCGCGACCCCGGGCCGGCTCCTCGACCACTTCCGTTTCGGCTACGCGAAGCTCGACAAGCTGGAAGTCCTCGTCATCGACGAGGCCGACCGGATGCTCGACATGGGCTTCCTCCCCGACATCAAGCGCGTCCTGAGGCACCTCCCCGCCAAGCGCCAGAACCTGCTCTTCTCGGCGACGATGCCCGGCCCGATCGCCGAGCTCTCCCGCGACATCCTGCACGCCCCCGTGACGATCAACATGGAGCGCAAGTCCGCCCCGGCCGTCGGCATCACGCAGGCGGTCTACCCGGTGGCCCAGGAGCTGAAGTCGCAGCTCCTCCTCGAGCTCCTCTCGCGGGGCGAGATCCGGAGCGTGATCGCCTTCACCCGCACGAAGCACCGCGCGAACCGGCTCGCCGACTTCCTGAAGAAGCACAACGTGGCGTGCGAGCGGATCCACGGCAACCGGTCGCAGGCGCAGCGCACCGAGGCCCTCGCCGGCTTCAAGCACGGGAAGTACCGCGTCCTCGTGGCGACCGACATCGCCGCACGCGGCATCGACATCGAAGAGCTCTCGCACGTCGTGAACTTCGACGTCCCGCACGTCCCGGAGGACTACATCCACCGCGTCGGCCGGACGGCCCGGGCCGAGGCGACGGGCGACGCCTTCACGTTCGTCGCGCCCGACGAGGAGGGCGACCTCTTCGCCATCGAGCGGGCCGTCGGCAAGCGCCTCCCGCGCGTGACGCTCCCCGGCTTCGACTACACGAAGCGGCCGGCGGAGCGCCTCGAGATCCCCATCGCCGAGCGGATCGCCCAGATCCGTGCCCAGAAGGCCGGCGAGAGGGCTCGCGCGAAGGAGAAGGCCGACCGCCGCGGCCAGACCGAGGCGGAGATGAAGGCCCGCATCGGCGAGAAGGCGCGGCGGCAGGTCGTCGCCGGCGCCCCTGGCGGCCGCCCCTCGGGCCCGCCCCGGCCCTCCGCCGGCCCGCGGCCCGGCATGCGTCCCGGCGGACCTTCCGCCGGCGGCCCGCCCCGCCGTCCGGGCGGCCCGCCCCCCCGCCGGAACGGCTGAGACACGACGAGGAGGGCCGGCGAAAGCCGGCCCTCTTTCCTTGCCCCGGGCCGCCGGGGCCCCAACCCTTCCGTGCGCCGCTGCGTATCATCGCGCTAGACTCGTCCCTCCCCGGGACCAGGAGGAGAAGAATGGGCCTGCTCGACAACATCAAGCAGCAGATTGGCTCGCAGTTCATCGAGATCATCCAGTGGCTGGACGAGTCGGACGACTCGCTCGTCTACAGGTTCCCGGTCTACAACCAGGAGATCAAGATGGGCGCGCAGCTGACGGTGCGCGAGAACCAGGCCGCCCTCTTCATCAACGAGGGGAAGGCCGCCGACCTCTTCGGGCCGGGCCGGTACGAGCTCTCCACGCAGAACGTCCCGATCCTGACGACCCTGCGCGGGTGGAAGTACGGCTTCCAGTCGCCGTTCAAGGCGGAGATCTACTTCTTCAACACCCGCACCTACACCGACCTGAAGTGGGGGACGACGAACCCCGTGATGATGCGGGACACCGACTTCGGGATGATCCGCATCCGCGCCTTCGGGACCTACGCGATGAAGGTCGCCGACCCGAAGGTCTTCTTCAACACGATCGTCGGGACGCAGGGGCTCACCACGACGGACGAGATCACCGGCCAGCTCCGGTCGATCATCCTCTCGAAGCTCTCCGACGCGATCGCCGAGTCGAAGATCCCGGCGCTCGACATCGCGGCCAAGTACGACGAGCTGTCGGCCTTCGGAAAACAGAAGCTCGGCCCCGAGTTCGGCGGCTTCGGCCTCGAGCTCTCGAAGTTCTTCATCGAGAACGTCTCCCTCCCCGAGGAGGTCGAGGCCGCGATCGACCAGCGGACGAAGCTCGGCATCCTCGGCGACAAGATGGGGCAGTTCACGCAGATGCAGGCGGCCGAGGCGATCAAGATCGCCGCGGCGAACCCCTCCGGCGGGCTCGCCGGCGCCGGCGCCGGCCTCGGCGCCGGGATGGCGATCGGCGGCGTCATGGGACAGGCGTTCCAGCCGATGATGCAGCCGCAGGCGGCCCCGCCCGCCACCGCGGCGCCCGCGCCGCCGCCCCTCCCGGGCGGGGCCGCTCCCCCGCCGCCGCAGGCCCCGGTGGCGCCCCGCTGGTCTCTCGCCATCGACGGCAAGACCTACGGCCCCTACACCGACGAGGCGCTGAAGCAGATGATCGCCGCCGGGCAGGTCGCCCCGTCGACGCTCGCGTGGCACCCGGGCGCCGCCGGCTGGGCGCCGGTCCAGACGTTCCCCGGCTTCGAGGGGACGAACCCAGGGGTCGCGCCCCCGCCGCCCCCGCCGCCCCCGGCCCGCTGACGGGGGGCGTCCATCGCCCGTCCCGCCATGCCGCCGACTCCCTCTCCCCGCCCGGAAACGGGCGGGGATCCCGTTTCCGCGAAGGCGCGCAAGTTCCCCTGCGGCGCGTGCGGCGCGGACGTCGTCTGGCATCCGGGCGCCGCGGCGCTGAAGTGTCCCTATTGCGGCAGCGAGACCGCCCTCCCCACATCCTCCGACCAGGTCGTCGAACGTCCGCTCGAAGAAGCGCTGAACGCGCCCCGGAGCCTCGGCTGGGGAGCCGAGCGCAAGAGCGTGAAGTGCACGAAGTGCGGCGCGACGACGACGTTCGACCCGGGCGTCTCCGCCTCCCGCTGCGCCTTCTGCGCGACCCCGGCCGTCGTCGAGGCGCCGACGATGTCGGACCACGTCCGCCCGGCCGGCCTCCTCCCGTTCGCCGTCGACCGCAGCGCCGCCTCGAAGAGCTTCCGGAGCTGGGTCGCGGGCCTCTGGTTCCGGCCGAACGACCTGAAGGAGAAGTCGTCCGTCACGGCGATGCAGGGGGTCTACGTCCCCTTCTGGACATTCGACGCCCTCACGCACAACCGCTGGACGGCCGAGGCCGGGCACACCTACACGGTGCAGGTCCAGGCGCTCGTCAACGGGAAGACCGTGATGCGCTCCGAGACCCGCATCCGATGGGTGCCCGCGGCCGGCTTCCTGGAGAAGGCGTTCGACGACGTGCCGGTTCCCGCGTCGAAAGGCCTTCCTCCCGGCCTCGCGCGGGGGATCGAGCCGTTTCCAACGGGCGGGCTCGTCCCGTACGACCCGCAATACCTCTCGGGGTTTCTCGCCGAGGAGTACGCCGTCGACCTGCCCGACGCCGTGGCCGCCGCGAAGGAGCGGATGACGCACGAGATCTACGCCGCCTGCGGCGCCCAGGTGCCCGGCGACACGCACCGGAACCTCTCCGTCTCGACGGCCTGGTCGGGAGTGACGTGCAAGAACGCCCTCCTCCCGCTCTGGATCTCGGCCTACGAGTACGCCGGCAAGCCCTTCCGTTTTCTCGTCAACGGCGTCACCGGGAAGGTGGACGGCAACGCGCCGTTCTCGGCGGTGAAGATCGCCCTGGCCGTCGCCGCCGTCATCGCCGTCCTGGTGCTGTTCTCGAAGCTGTCCTGAGAGGGCTTCCAGCGCGCGTTCCGGGGGTCCGGCGGGCGCACGGCAACACGCCCCCCGACGAGTGCGGCCCGCGCCCCCGAGGGGGACGCGGGCCGCTCGTCGCTACGAGGAAGACGGAGAGAGACCCGTCTACTTGATCCCGACCTCGTCGAGGAGGTGCTTCGCCCCTTCCACGGCGTCCCAGACCCAGAGGAGGTAGCGGCTGTCGACCTGGATCGACCGCGTCTTCTCCGTGTCGAAGAGGAAGTCGGAGGCGACCGTCTCGAGGGTGCCGTCGAAGAGGAGGCCGACGAGCTCGCCCTGCGAGTTGAGGACGGCCGAGCCGGAGTTGCCGCCGGTCGTGTCGACGTCGGACATGAAGTCGACCGGGACGTCGCCCAGCTTCTCGTCGAAGTAGGGGGACTTCTTCCCGGCGCGGAGCGCCTTCACGGCCTCGAGGAGCCGGTCCGGAGAGTCGAACTCGCCCTCGCCCGTGTGCTTGTCGACGACGCCCTGGAGGGTCGTCTGGGGGAGGTAGCGCATACCGTCGCGCGGGTCGACGCCCATGACGCGGCCGAACGTGACGCGCAGAGTGGAGTTCGCGTCGGGCGGCACGAGACCGCCGCCCTGCGCGAGGAGGGCGCGCATGTACTGCGGCCGCAGGCGCGAGCGCTTGCCGTCGTTCGCCTTGTCGCGCTCGCGGTTCGCCTCCATCACCGGGTGGAGGGCGACGGCGAGCTGGACGGCGGTGTCCTTCGTGTCGACGATCTCCTTCGTCGACTTGTCGAAGAGGCCGAGGCGGAAGTCCTTCTCGGCGAGCTTCGTGCCGGCGTAGAGGGCGTCGAGGTAGGTGTCGATCTTCTTCGCCGCGTCGTCCTTCGCCATGCCCGCCGAGAAGCCGACGAGCGTGTCGAGCGGGGCGATCCGCTGGTCGGCCGGCAGCGCCGCCGCGCCGAGGAGCGCGTAGCGGAGCATCGGGCGGTCGATGCGGTGGTCGTAGGTCCTCTGCATCCGCTCGAGGCCTTCTCTCATCCGCGTCCAGTTGCGCTCCTGGTAGGCCGGGTCGCGGTCGACGTCCTTCTTCGGGCGCTCGAGGGAGAGACGGTGGAGGTTGTCTGCGGTGCCGAGGAGGGTCGAGCCGAACGAGATCGTTCCGAGCGCCGTGTCCCGCTCGCGCGTCTTCAGGCTCTCGGCCTGCATCGCCGCGAGCTCCGCGAGGACCGGGCCGTATTCCTTCTGGCGCCCGGGGTCGGCGGCGATCCACGCCTCGAGGGCCTTCTGCTTCTCTTCCTTCCGGGCGAGGATCCCGCCCTTCAGGAGCCCGGCGAGGACGCCGTCGTTCTTCTTCATTCCGTTCTGGAGGCCGCGCATCCGCGGCTCCGCCTTGATCTCGAGCTCCTTCTGCCCCTTCGTCGTCTCCTCGAGGAGGGCGATCATCTCCCTGCTGCGCTTCACGGACTGGGGGAGGGCCCACTGGGTCCGGTCCTTCACCTCGGCGAAGGTCTCGTGGCGCTGGGTCCGGCCGGGGTAGCCGGCGACGAAGATCAGCTCGCCCGGGCTCGCACCCTTCGGGGAGACCTTCAGGAAGTGCTTCGGCTTGTACGGGACGTTCTCCTTGGAGTAGGAGGCGGGCTTGCCGTCCTTGCCGACGTAGGCGCGGTAGAAGGAGAAGTCGCCCGTGTGGCGGGGCCACTGCCAGTTGTCGGTCTCGCCGCCGTAGTTGCCGATTCCCTGCGGGGGGGCGTAGACGAGGCGGACGTCGTTGATCTCGAGCTGGCCGATCTCGAAGTAGCGGAGCCCCTCGAAGAACGAGGCGACCCGGCAGCGGAGGCCGTCCTTCTCGCAGGCGGCGGTCCGCTCCTTCACCCGGCGCTCGATGACGTCGTAGCGCTTGCGGTCCGTCAGCTTCGGGTCGATCTTCCCGGTGATCTCGTCGGTGACCTCCTTCACGGAGACCGTCACCCAGACGCGGGACCCGGGGCCGTTCGAGAGCTCCTCCTCGCGCGTCCGCGCGAGGTAGCCGTCGACGATGAGGTTCTTCTCGGGGGTCGAGTTGTACTGGAGCGACCCCTGCACGCAGTGGTGGTTCGTCGCGATGAGGCCGTCGGGGGAGATGAACGACGCGCTGCAGCCGCCGAGCGAGACGACGGCGTTCATCGGGAAGCCGGTCAGGTCGGCCCAGATCTTCGCATCGCCCGTGAAGCCGAGCTCCTTCAGGCGGGGGGCGAGGTCGGGGATCTGCTGGGGCATCCACATCCCCTCGTCGGCAGCGACGGGGAGCGTGACGCAGAGGGCCGCCACGAGGACGACGGTGAAACGGAGCGCTTTCTTCAAGTGAGATCCTCCCTCCGGATTGGCCGGACCCTCGATTATCGCGCGGGGACGCGCGGGCGGCACTCCTCAGGACCGTGTGACAGAGCGCCCCAGTCGCCGCAGCGTCTGGGCCGGGTCGTTCGTCAGGACCGCGTCGCACCCGAGAAGGCGATAGAGCCACAGCCGGCCGTCGGGCGCCGGGTCGAGCGGCGCCACGGCCTGGCCCCGCCGGTGGGCGAGGGCAACGTAGAGCGGGTTGACGAGGAGGAGCGGCCAGAACGGGCCGAGAAGCTCGACGCCCCGCGCCGGCCGGGACTCCTTCAGCGTGATCCAGCCGGACGGGAGCCCCGGCGCCCCGAGCCGCGTCGCGTCGAGGCGGGCGCGGGAAAAGGAGAGGACGACGCTCCGGCCGAGGACGCCGAGCGCGGCGAGCTCCTCTCCCAGCCGGCGCCCCACCCGAGGATCGAGGAAACGGTCGCTCTTCAGCTCGAGTGCGAGGCCCCGGTCGGGCGGCAGGAGCGTCGCGACCTCGGCGAGGGTGGGGATCCGCTCCGCGGCGAACACCGGCCGCGAGCAGGAAGCCGACAGCGCCTTCAGCTCTGCGAGCGACCGGGCCTCGACAGCTCCCCGTCCGTCGGTGGTTCGGTCCAGCGTGCCGTCGTGGATGCACACGAACACCCCGTCGGACGAGACCCAGAGGTCGGTCTCGAGGATGTCGGCGCCGTCTTCCAGCGCGCGCCGAAACGAGGCGAGCGTGTTCTCCGGGCAGGCGACCCGGTTCCCGCGGTGCGCCATGACGTATGGCTTCTCCCGACCCGGCAGGGAGAGCGAGAGACCGGGCGGGGGGCTGTGGCGGCCCGGGAAGCGAGACCTCATCCGCAGGCGATTCTGTCAGGCCCGCAGGAAGAGGCCGCCGGCCAGGATCGGGCATCGCGGTCGACTACACTTCCCGGCCTCATGGTCCAGGGCGGCCGCTTCCACCTCCGAATCGTCACGGCCGCAGCCCTCGCGCTCGCGTTCGGCTGCGCCCGCGAGGCCGAGCGAGCCGCACCGCCGCCGCAGCGCCCGTCGCTGCTCCTGGTCACGCTCGACACCACGCGGGCCGACGCGCTCGCGCCCGAGTCCCACGCCGCGACACCCGGTTTTGCCGCCCTGGCAGCCCGCGGGATGCGCTTCAGCCAGGCCTACGCGGCCGCACCGACGACCCTGCCGTCGCACGCGTCGATGCTGACCGGCCTCACCCCGGCCGGTCACGGCGTCCACGAGAACGGCCGCCGGCTCGGGGACCACGTCCCGGTCGTCGCCGAACGCCTGCTCCAGCTCGGCTACGGCACGGCCGCCTTCGTCTCGGGGTATCCGCTCGAGCGTCCGTTCGGGCTCGCCCGGGGGTTCGAGCGCTACGACGACGCGTTCGGAGCGGGCAAGGTCGAGCGGAGCTCGCGCGAGACGACCGACCGCGCGCTCGCCTGGCTTTCGGCCGGCGATGCGCGGCCACGCTTTCTCTGGGTTCACTATTACGATCCGCACGAGCCGTACGCCCCGCCGGAGCCCTTCCGCAGCCGCTTCCCGGCGGATCCCTACCAGGGCGAGGTCGCGGCCATGGACCACGACCTGGCGCGCCTGCTCGCGGCGTTCGAGACCGGCCGGGGCGGGCGCTCGGTGCGGATCATCGTCGCCGCCGATCACGGTGAAGGGCGCGGCGATCACGGCGAGATGCTGCACGGCAACCTCCTCTACCAGGGCGTCATGCGGGTCCCGCTCGTCCTCGCCGGCGACGGCGTCGAGCCGGGGACGCGCTCCGATCCGGTGAGCCTGCGCCAGATCCACGCGACGCTCCTCGGCTGGGCCGGAGAGAAGGCCGAGGGAGGGCTTCTCTCCCCCGCCGACGGACCCGTGCTCGGCGAGGCGATGCAGCCGTTCCTGAACTACCGCTGGCAGCCGCAGGTGATGGCCGTCGCCGGCCGCCACAAGCTGATCCTCTCGGGGCGCCTCGAGCTCTACGACGTCGTCGACGATCCGCGGGAGGAGCGCGACCTGGCCGGGCTCGTGACGCCCGACCGGGCGCTCGTCCGCGCCGTCGCCGCGTACCCGCTGCCGGGACAGGGCGGCGCCGTCACCCCTTCGACGCCCCTCGCAGAGGAGGAGCGCCGGCGGCTCGCGAGCCTCGGATACCTCGTCTCGGGGGAGACGCCGAAAGCGGTGCCCGCCGGCGCGCCCCGCGCCGCGGACATGACGGCGCTCTTCGGCGACCTCGACGCCGCCTCGCTCGCCTTCGGCGACGAACGCTGGGCCAGGGCCGCCCAGTCCTTCGAGCGCATCCTCGCGCGCGACCCCGGAAACCTGATGACGGCCGTGCGCCTGGCGGTCTGCCAGTCGATGCTCGGCAGGGAACGGGCCGCACTCTCCACGTTCGACCTCGCCAGGCGCATCGACCCGCGCTCGATCGAGGTGCGCCACTACCTCGGCATGCACCACCTGAAGGAGGGCCAGTACGACCTGGCCGCCGGGCACTTCGAGGCCGTGCTGGCCGCTCAGCCCGACCGCCTGGCGGCGATCGAGGGGCTGGCCCAGGTCCGGGCCCGCCAGGGACGGCTCGCCGAAGCGGCAGAGCTCCTGACGCGCGCCGTGCCGCTCTCCGGCGATGCGGGCACGCGCCTCGCCGAGGTCGGTCTCCTGCGCATGCAGCTCGGAGAGACCGGGCCGGCGATCGGGGCGCTCGAGCAGGCTCGGGACCTACAGGGATCGAGCTTCCGGCGCAGTCTCGAGCTCGGCGTGCTCTATCTCGCGGCCCGCCGGCTCGACGACGCCCGGGCCGCCCTCGATCGCGTCCCGCCCGACCACCCGGAGGCGGCGATGGCGCTGTTCAAGCGGGCGCAGGTCAGCGTGCTGCTCGGCGAGCCCGACAGCCGCGAGCGCATCCGTGCGGCGTGGGCGCGCGCCGACCCGGCCACCCGGCGGCTCATCGCCGACGAGCGGCTGTTCTCCGGCCTGCTTCCCTGAAACCCACCCGCGCGGCGCCCGACGCCGTCGCGGGGCTCCAGGCTTTCGGAAACGCCTTCGTCGGCCCGTAAAGAGACGAATTCCCGGTGCTAGACTTCGTCTCTATTTCCCGTCCGTTTTCTCGGTTCGATCTGTTTCGCGCCCATCGGCGCGACCGCTAGAGAGGGAGGAGAGACGACATGAAGTGGCTCCTGAGGGCATTGCTGGTGGTTCTCATCGCGACACCAGCGTTCGGTCAGCAGACCGGAAGCATCGTCGGCAAGGTCACGATGGCCGACGGGTCGACCCTGCCCGGGGTCTCCATCCAGGCGACCGCGAACGTGCTGCCGCAGCCCCGGAACACCGTTTCGGGAAACAACGGCGAGTTCCGCCTCCCGCTGCTGCCGCCCGGCAAGTACGAGGTGACGTTCACGCTTTCGGGCATGGGGACCGTGAAGCGCGCGGCCGACGTCGTCCTGCGCCAGGACACGATCGTCAACGCGTCCCTCGCTCTCGCATCGCTCAAGGGTGAGGTCACGGTCGTGGCGACGGCGAGCCTTCTCGACACCGAATCGTCCGCGCTCAAGGCCGCGGTGACCGACTCGGTGATCAAGGCCCTGCCGGTCGGCCAGGACTACCGCGACCTCGTGAAGCTCGTCCCCGGCGTCCAGTACACCGAGGATGGCACGCGCGGACCGAGCGCCGGAGGCAGCGGCCAGGACAACACCTACGCCTTCGACGGCGTGAACGTCACCCTGCCCCTCTTCGGCACGCTCTCGGCCGAGCCGTCGTCGCACGACATCGAGCAGGTCGCGGTCGTGAAGGGGGGCGCCGACGCGACGGACTTCAACCGCTCCGCGGGCATCTCGATCAACACGGTCAGCCGATCCGGGACGAACGCCTTCCACGGCAGCCTCTCCTACCAGATCCAGCCCGAGAGCACGGTCGCCAAGCGCGAGACGACCAGCGCCTCCGTGTTCGACGAGGACAAGAGCTGGGCGGTCGCCAACATCGGCGGTCCGATCGTCAAGGACCGGCTCTTCTTCTACGGGTCCTACTACCGCCCGGAGAGCACGCGCGAGAACCGCGCCAATCTCTACGGGGACGTCCCGGACGACTACGAGAACTCGCGAAACGAGTTCTTCGGAAAGCTCACGTACGCGCCGGCCGCGTCGATCCTCCTCAACGGCTCGTACCGGACCTCGGACCGCGAGGAGAAGAACAGCGTGGCGGGCGAGGCCTATGCCGCCTCGACCAGCAACGGCTACGAGGCGAAGCAGAAGATCGCGATCCTCGAGGGCTCCTGGATCATCAACGACCGCAGCTACGCGACGGCCAAGTTCACCGACTTCCGGAACCCGAACCAGGGAAGACCGGACACCGCGCTCTCCCTCGCGCCGTCGCTCGACGGCAGCGTCAACATCGACCCCATGGCGCTCGACAGGATGGGGCTCGTGACCATCCCCGTGCCGGTGACCGGCCAGACGGCCTACAACGCCTTCATCGCCCCCATCATCAACCGGTACGGGTACGTCCAGGACGGAGTCAGCAAGGGCGGTGGCCGCGTGGGCGGCGGGTCGCAGTACGACAACGACGACTTCTACCGCCAGAGCTTCCAGCTCGGCTACGACGTCTCCTTCGGCAAGAAGGTGACACACAACGTGCACGTCGGCTACCAGTACTCCAAGGACCAGGAGGACCTCTACCGGACCTCCAACGCCTGGGGGCTCGTCACCGTGCCCGGCGGCCGCATCAACTGCCCGACGGCCGCCACGGCCTGCGCCGGGAGGCCGGTCTACTACCAGGCGCAGGTGCAGCAGCAGGGCATCCTCGACGTCCCCACCATCAACTCCCAGTACGTGTCGCACAACATCGAGCTGAACGACTCGATCCGGTGGTCCAACGTCACCGTCAACGTCGGCCTCCTGATGAGCAACGACCTGCTCTACGGACAGGGCCTCCGGGAGAAGGACGGCACCGTCTCGGGGTTCGAGGTCGCCCAGGGGAACAAGTACCAGATGCACGAGATCGGCTTCGGGGACGCGCTCCAGCCGAGGCTCGGCATCGTCTGGGCGTACAGCGGAGCGAACACCGTCTACGGGAACTTCGCCCGCTACGTCCCGACGGCGGGCTCGCTGCCGCGCGCCGCGTCGTGGGCGCGCAACTCGGCGGTGACGGTCAACGCCTACTTCGACGCCGACGGCAAGTTCATCGGCTCCACCCCCGAGGCCGGCTCATCGGGCAAGATTTTCGTGGACGGCCTCGACCCGCGCAAGACCGACGAGTACATGATCGGCACGACCAAGGACCTCGGCGGCGGCTGGAACGGCCGCATACACGGCCGCTACCGCAAGTCCGACAACTTCTGGGAAGACACCAACAACGACGCCCGCCTCCTCTACAACCCGCCGGAAGGGATTCCGCGGGAGCTCTACATCCCGAACCTGGCCGCGATCCGCAATGAGATCGGCGGGTCGTCGTACGTCATCGCCGCCCTCGACGGCGCCTTCACGAAGTACTACGAAGCGGGCCTCGAGGCCGAGTGGCGCGGCCGCAACGCCTACGTCCGCGGCTCGTACGTCTGGAGCCACTACTACGGCAACTTCGACCAGGACAACAGCGCCGGCAGCGGCACGGGAAACGACAGCAACATCTTCATCGGCTCGTCGAACATCGGCGACGGCGCCGGCCGCCAGCTCTGGAACTTCAAGTACGGCGACCTCCGCGGCGACCGCCGGCACCAGTTCAAGGTCTACGGCTCCTACACCCTTCCCTGGAAGAGCTCCGTCGGCGCGTACGCCATCTACCAGTCGGGCCAGCCGTGGGAGTACCACAGCTACGAGCCGTACATCTCGCAGACGACGAGCACGAGCGACTCCAACCGCTACGCGGAGCCGGCCGGCTCGCGCACGACCGACGATCACTACCAGCTCGACCTGAACTTCACGCACGCCTTCCCGATCGGCGACACCTTCCGGATCGAGGCCCGCGTCGACGTCTTCAACATCTTCGACAACCAGACGGGGTACAACGTCCAGGACAACGTCCACACGGCCAACCCCGGGACGTATCAGACCTTCTACGACCCGCGCCGGTTCCAGTTCGCCCTCAAGCTCGAGTTCTAGCCGGCACTCGCCACCAACTTTCGGGGCCCGCGGAGCGATCCGCGGGCCCTTTCTCTTTCCCCGGGTCCGCGCGCGGACGGCGGCGGTCCGGCGCTCTTTCCGGCGGTACGATTCCCCCATGCCCGACCTCTACGTTGGCGTCGACGGCGGGGGCACGCGGACGCGGGCCCTCGTCACGGCATCCGACCTGCTCGCCCTCGGCCGCGGCGCCTCCGGCCCCGCGAACGCCACCACCGTCCCCGTTCCCCGTCTCGTCCAGTCGGTCACGGAGGCCATCGACGACGCCCTCGAGGCGGCCGGCGCCTCCCGCTCCGACGTCGCCGTCATCTCCTGCGGCCTGGCGGGCGTCGAGGCTTCGGCCATGAAGGGCCGGCTCGTCGTCGCGCTGGAGGCGGTCTACGGAACCGGGCGCGTACGGATCACGACCGACGCGAGGATCGCGCTCGCGGGCGCCCTCGCCGACCCCGTGGCCGATTCGGGCGCCGTCCTGATCGCCGGGACCGGCGCGATCTGCTTCGGCCGGAACGCCCACGGCCTCGAGGAGCGCGCGGGGGGCTGGGGAGCCCTCATCGGCGACGAGGGCTCGGCTTCCGAGATCGCCCGGCGCGGCCTCGCCGCCGTGGCGCGCGACGTGGACGGCCGGGGGCCCCGGACGAAGATGCGGGAGGCCCTCCACTCCTCGGAGGGGACCCGCTCGGCCGTCGAGATGGTCCAGAAGCTGTTCCGCCCCGGCGCGGGGCCGACCGACACGGCAGCCTACTTCCCGATCGTTCTCGACGCGGCGCGGGACGGCGACGACGCGGCGCTCGAGATCCTCCGCTGGGCCGGCAGCGAGCTGGCGCTCACGGCGCTCACCGTGCTTCGCAAGCTCGGCATCGCCGGCGACCCCGTCACGGTGGCCACGGTCGGCGGCGTCTTCGCCGCGGGCGAGCTCGTCCTGGCGCCGCTGCGCGCAGGGCTCCTCGCCGGCGCGCCCCGCGCCCGGCTGGGCCCGCCCGCCCACATCCCCGAGATCGGCGCCATCCGCCTCGCCCTCGCCGAGGGGGCGCGGTGATCGACACGCTGGCGTACGTCACGGCGATCCACGAGGCCGACCTGGAGGCCGTCCGGGCCGTCGGACGCGTCCTCCCGGAGGTCGCGCACGCCGCCGAGGCCATCGCCGCGCGCCTCGACGCCGGCGGGAAGTGGATCAACGCCGGGGCGGGCACGAGCGGGCGGCTCGGCGTCCTCGACGCGTCGGAGCTGCCCCCCACGTTCGGCGTCGCGCCGCGCCTCGTGACGGGCCTCATCGCGGGCGGGAGCGAGGCCCTCGTGAACGCCGTGGAGGGAGCCGAGGACGACGAGGCGCAGGGGGCCGAGGACGTCAGGCTCGCCGGCGTGACCTCGCGCGACGTGGTCCTCGGCATCGCCGCGAGCGGCGCGACGCCCTGGGTTGCCGGAGCTCTCCGGTGGGGGAAGGGGCTCGGCGCCCTGACGGTCGCCCTCGTCGGCGCGCCCCACTCACGCCTCGCCGCGATCGCCGACCTGGCGATCCTCGTCGAGACCGGCCCCGAGGTCCTCCGCGGCTCCTCGCGGATGAAGGCGGGGACGGCGCAGAAGCTCGTCCTCAACATGCTCTCGACCGCCGTCATGGCGCGGCGCGGTCTCGTCTACCGCGGGGAGATGATCGCGATGCGCCCGACGAACGTGAAGCTGAAACGGCGCGCGATCGACATCGTCGGGCGCGTGCTGGCGCTTCCTCCAGAGCCCGCCGCACGGCTCCTCGAGAGTGCCGGCTGGGAGCTGCCCGTCGCGCTCGTCTCCGGCAGGTGGGGCGTGCCGGTGGAGAAGGCGGGGGAGTGGATCGCGGCGCTGAGCGGGAACGTGGCGCGGGCGCTCGACGAGGAGCCGACGTGGGGTTGACCGCGGCGAACGGCCTGATCGACCTTCACCTCCACGGTGCCTTCGGCGTCGACGTCCTGACGGCGGACGAAGCCGGTCTCGACCGCCTCGCACTCGGCCTCGAGGAACGCGGCGTCGCAGGGTTCGTCCCGACGCTCGTCCCGGTCCCGCTCGACGCCCTGGCGCCGCTCCTCTCGCGCCTCTCGGCCTGGGTCCGCTCGCGCCGCCCGGGCGACGGACGCGGCGCGATGCCGCTCGGCATCCACCTCGAGGGACCGTTCGTCTCCCCGAACCGGTCGGGCGCGTTGCACCGCGACGCGCTCCTCGACGGAAGCGACGCGCGCCGGGTCGGCGCGTTCTTCGAGGCCGTCGGCGACCTCCCCGGACGCTCGATCGTCACGATGGCGCCCGAGATCCCGGGCGGGCTCGATCTCGTTTCCGCATTCGTGAAGCGCGGATTTCTCGTCTCGCTCGGGCACACGGAGGCGGACGTCCCGACGCTCGACGGGGCGCTCCGGCGCGGCGCGCGGCACATGACCCACTTCGGCAACGCGATGAAGCCTCTCCACCACCGCGACGCCGGACCGATCGGCTGGGGCCTCCTCCACGACGAGGTGACGGTCGACGTCATCGCCGACCTCCACCACCTTTCCCCCCAGATGCTCGCCCTCGTGAGGCGCTGCAAGGGGCCCGGGGGCTTCGTCCTCATCAGCGACGCCGCCCCCTGCGCGGGGCTCCCCGACGGGGATCACCTGGTCTGGGGAGAGACGCTCACCGTCACCGACGGCGCTGTCCGAAACGCCTCAGGGAACCTCGCCGGGAGCGCCGCGCTCCTGCCCGACTGCGTCGCGCGGCTGGCCGCCTCCGGTGTCGCGACACTGGAGGAGGCGCGCCACGCGGCTAGCGAGACCCCGCGTCGGCTTCTCGCCTCCGGCTGATCGGACCGCTCCGGCCCGTCAGACCTTCCAGTACCACCCCCTCTTCTCGCAGTACCTGAGGACGGCCCAACAGACGGCGAGGATCGCCAGCGCCTGCAGGTGCGAGGCGAGGTACGGCTCCCCCGCCCGCGAGAAGACCCCGTCGAAGAGGAGCTTGTGAAGGGACGCCGCGTTCCCGTCAGCGACCGTCACCTTCACGAGGCCGAGGAGCTTGGCGAGGAGGCCGGAGAGGACGAACGCGAGGAGCGGGTTCGTCCCGAACGTGAAGAGCGGGGCGAAGGGGCGCTTCACGCCGAGGAGGTCGACCACGACGAGGGCGGCGAGCAGCGAGAGGCAGGCCGCACCCGACGAGAAGAGGACGTAGGAGCCGGTCCAGAGCCCCTTGTTGAGTGGAAGGCCGAACGCTTGCCAGGCGAGACCGCCGACGACGCCGGCCGCACCCGCGAGGCCGAGGGCCACGAGGCGCGTCTTCAGCGGCGCCTTCGACGTGAGGAGGAGTCCCGCGAGCGCTCCCGTCAGCATCGTGGCGAGCGCGGTGAGGGTCGAGAGGATTCCCTCCGGGTCCCACGCCGGCTTCCAGAGGTGTCCCTTCAGGAGCGCGAGATCGACGGCCGTCTGCAGGTTCCCCTCGAGGGTCAGGTCGTAGCCGGGGAGGAAGAGGAGCGCCGTGTGGAGGGCGAGGAGGAGCGCGGTGGCGACCGCGAGAAAGGCCGTCTTCCGCCGCACGGGAGCGGCGAGGAGGAGGAGCGCTCCGAGAGCGTAGACGAGGCCGATGCGCGGCAGGACGCCCGGGATCCTGAGGTGGAGGAGCCGGTGGAGCGTGAAGGGGAAGGCGGCGAGCGCCCAGCCGACGAGGACGATCGTCGCTCCCCGGCGGAGGGCATGCCGCGCGAGCTGGGTGCGGGCGGCCCCCTGTGCGGACCGCTTGCCGAGAGAGAGGACCGAGGCCGTCCCGACGATGAAGAGGAAGAAGGGAAAGACGAGGTCGGTCGGCGTGCAACCGTGCCACTGGGCGTGGCCGAACGGCGGGAGGACGAAGGCCCAGCTCCCCGGGTTGTTGACGAAGAGCATGGCGGCGACCGTCGCCCCCCGGAAGAGGTCGAGGGCTGCGAGACGGCCGGCGGTCGGCGGGGCGAGTGCTCCGGAGGGGGCCAGGACCCGATTCTAGTAAACCGTTCGGGAGGCCGACGCCTTATCCTTTCGACGTATGTCTGTTGCGAACGGGTTCAGCGCCCAGGGAGAGATCCTCGCGCGCGCCTTCGCCACGGTCGACGCCGCTCTCGCCATCACCGACACCTCGGGACGCATCACCTGGGCGAACGCCACCTTCCACGACCTGCACGGCATCCCCGCGGGTGCGTTTCAGGACGTCCGTCTCCGTGACCTCGTCGTCGCCCGCCCGGGTGCCCCCTCGCCGCTCCCCGAGCCCCTCGCCAGCGGATTTCGGGGGTGTGTGCGGCACCGCCGGCTCGACGGGTCGATCTTCCTCGCCGACCTGTCCGTCACCCCGGTGACGGGAGGCCTCGCGATCGTCGCGAGGGAGGTCACGGCCGAGCGCAGGGCCGCCGCCCTTCATGACTGCATCCTGGCGCTCCTGCGGGCCGTCCGGGAGTCTCCGGTCCCGGAGAAGCTGTTCCCGGTGGCCCACGCGCTCTTCGCCCGGCTCCTCCCCGCACAGTGCTTCGCCGTCGTCGGGCCGGACCCCGGGACCGCGCGTGTCGATCTCCTCTACTCGGCACCCGAGTCGCTCGGGGACGACGTGAGACAGGCGATCTGGGCCGTTGCCGGACGTGTCCTGGCCATCGGGAGGCCGGTCTGCCTCGGGCCGTCGGCCTGGGGGGAGGCGTATGCGGCCGGCCACCTCGCGTCCGCGGGAATCCCCGGGACGTCGTGGCTCGGGGCGCCCCTCGGCGACGACCTCGGCGTCCTCGTCGTGTGGGCGTCGGGGGGTGCCGAGCACGACGAGGCCGACGCCGAGCTCCTCGGGACGCTCGCCCCCCCGGTGGGGCAGGCGCTCCAGCGCGGCCGGGACGAGGCGCGGCGGCGGTCCGAGCTCCTCGAGAAGACCGCGCTCATGGACGCGCTGTCCGACGCCGGGCAGGCGCTCGTGACGCTTCGTGACGGCTTCGTGGTCCACGCCAATGACGCGGCGGCCCGCTTCGTGGGGACGACGCGGGAGGAGCTGGCCGGCCGCCGCCTCCTCCTCGAGGTCGTCCCCCCCTCCGAGCGGCCCCGCCTGGCCCGGCTTCTCGCCTCACCGTCGCCCGAGGCGTTCGAGACGGCGCTGGCCCTCCCGGACGGCCAGCGGCGGGAAGTGCAGATGGCCATCCGTGCCGTCGACCTGCCGGAGGGTCTGCTTCAGCTCGTCGTCTTCCACGACGTGACGACGCTCGTCACCTCCGCGCGCACCGACTACCTCACCGGCCTCCCGAACCGGCGCGCCACCGAGGAGGCCCTCGCGCGCGAGTGGGAACGGTTGCGTCGCCGCTCGGGGGCCTTCGCGCTCGCGCGGGGCGAGGCCACCGAGACCCAGCCGGCTCCTCCCCTGTCGGTCGTCATGATCGACATCGACGACTTCTCCGTCTTCAACGACAACCACGGCCACCACACCGGAGACGAGATGCTCCGCCGGACGTCGCTCGTCCTGCGCGCCGCCCTCCGCTCGTGCGACCTCGTCGGCCGGTGGGGAGGAGAGGAGTTCCTCGCCATCCTCCCCGACACCGACGCCGAGGGTGCCGCGATCGTCGCCGAGCGGATCCGTCACTCCGTCGAGGCCGACGCCTTCTACGACGTCCCGCGCTTTCCGTCGGCAGCGGCGGAAGCGGCAAGAGCGGCGGTCGAGAGCGTCCGGCTCCAGGTCACGATCAGCCTCGGCGTCGCGACGGCCGTTCGCCCGGCCTCGCCGAAACCCGACGAGGTCGTTCGCCGGGCCGATGCCGCGCTCTACGAGGCGAAGACGACCGGGAAGAATCGCGTCCTCTCGGCCCCGTCCGAGGAGGAGCCCCCGGCGTGAGGCGCGGCCCCGTCGCGGCGATCGCGGCGCTCTCGGCGGCCGTCCCGATCCTCGTCTCCTGCGCGACCGCCCCGCCCCGGGAGCTCTTCGTCTCCCCGCCGTCGGAGCCGCTCGCCCGGCGCGTCGCGCGGCACGCGGAGGCGAGCGGTGCGCGGATGGGGGTCGTCGCCCTTCACGTCGAGAGCGGTCGCGAGCTCCGCTGGCGCGACACGGAGACGTTCGAGGGGGCGAGCATCGTCAAGCTCGCCCTCCTCGTCGAGGCGCTCGCGAGGAGCCGCGAAGGGACGCTGGAGCTGTACGAGCGGTGGCCGGTCCCTCCCGGCGCCGTCGCCGCCGGCTCGGGCGTCCTCGACGAGTTCGGGCCGTGGCTCGCGCCGACCCGTCGCGACCTCCTGCGCCTGATGATGGCGCTCTCGGACAACACCTCGGCAAACCACTTCATCGACGCCTTCGGCGCGGAGACGGTGAACTGCCGGATGGCCGAGCTCGGACTCGCCGGGATCGAGCTCGTCGGGAGGATCCCGGACCTCGGGTCTCCCGAGGAGGACGCGCCGTGGGAGCCGCTCGGCCGGATGACCCCGCGCGACACCGCCGAGCTCTGGCGCCGGGCCGCCACGGGAACGCTCCTCGACAGGGAGTCGAGCCATCTCGCGATGCGTCTCGCCGCCAACCCGCGCACGGCGAACCGGATCCCGCGTCTCCTCGCCTCGCTGCCTGGAAACGCCTGGGCAGGCAAGACCGGCACGATGAGCGGCGTCAGGGCCGACTCCGGGGTCCTGACGACGCCGAAGGGGACGTTCGTCTTCGCGATCTTCGCCGACCGCATCCCGGGCGGCGGCTCTCTGGCGGCGAACCACGCCATGGGGGAGATCGCCAGGGAGGTCGTCGACGCGTGGTCGAAGGATCTCCCTGACCGCCCCCCGATCGACCTCTCCGAGGAGCGCCCACGCCAGCCGGCCCTTCCCAGGGTGGAGCTGACGCCGCTCGAGGCCCGCACCGGAGGGCCGCACCTCGAACGCGTCTACCGCGGCGCCGACCGCCTCTTCTGGGAGCTGTGGGAGAAGGCGGGCGGCGACCTCGCGGACGCCTGCCTCGTCCCGATGCCGAACTCCTCCTGGGACGGGTGGCTCCCCCGGCGGATCGAGCCGCTGACGTCGCTCGTCCTCCACCACACGGCGATGGACGACGACGAGTCGTGCATCGCCTTCTTCCTCGAGCCGTCGAGCTTCGTCTCCTCGCACTTTCTCGTCGGGCGGGACGGACGGCTCTACCAGTTCGTCTCGCTCGAGCACCGGGCGTTCCACGCGGGGGCCTCGTACCTCCACGGCCGGTCGGTCCTGAACCTCAGCTCGGTCGGCGTCGAGATCACCGGCGACGGGAACCGGGTTCCCTTCACGCGCGCGCAGATCGAGACCGTCGCGAGGCTCACGGGCGTCCTGACGGCGCAGTTCGGCCTCGAGGTACCGTGGATCGCCGGGCACGAGCACATCGCTCCGGGCCGCAAGATCGACCCCGGAGCGCTCTTCCCGTGGAACGAGGTCGTTCGACGCGGCCTCGCTCTCGCGGAGGAGCTCCGGCCGCTCGTTCCGCCACCTGCCGAGTAGGGGTCGCCCCGGCCTGAAAGGCCGGCTTTTTCCTCAGACCGGAACGACGCCGAGCCCCGGCCCCGAGGGGAGATCCCACCGGCCGTCCTTCAGGACGAGCCCCTTCCACGGGTCGTTCGCGACGAGGAGGTTCCCGTCCAGGTCGAGCCAGTCGTAGAGCGGGGCGACCGCGACGGCGGCGGCGATGCCGAGGGACGACTCGATCATGCAGCCGAGCATCAGCTTGAAGCCGAGCGCGCGCCCGAGGGCCGCGAGCTCGTAGGCGCGGGTGATGCCGCCGCACTTGGCGAGCTTGGCGTTCACGCCGTCGAAGAGGCCGACGAGGGACGGGACGTCCTTCACGTGGAGGACCGACTCGTCCGCCACGAGCGGGAGGACGGACGCCGCCTTCACCGCCTTCATCTCGGCGTTCTTCGCGACGGGCAGCGGCTGCTCGACGAACTCGATCCCCATCGTCTTCAGCCAGGCGATCTTCGCGAGCGCCTCCTCCGCGGTCGCCCACCCCTCGTTCGCGTCGACGCGGATCGGCTTCTGCGTCACCGAGCGGATCGCCGCGACGTTCGTCTCGTCGCCCGGGAGGCCCACCTTCACCTTCAGGAGCGGGTAGGGCTCGGCCTCCTTCACCTTCTCCTTCATCACCTCGGGCGTGTCGATGCCGATCGAGAACGTCGTCTGGGCCATCCGCCCCGTCGGGATACCGAGGAGCTTCCAGACCGGCTGTCCGACCGCCTTCCCTTTCCAGTCCCAGAGCGCCATGTCGAGGGCGGCGACGACCTGCGAGTCGCCCCCGGCCGCTTCCTCGGCCCTCTCGAGCCACGCGAGGTGCTCCCACGGGGAGAGCCCCGCGCAGGCCGCCTTCACCTTCGCGAACGCCGCTTCGCCGCTCTCCCAGCTCTGGCCGTAGCGCTTGTTCGCCGCCGTCTCGCCGTAGCCGGTGATCCCGCCCGACGCGAGCGTCAGGAGTCCGTTCTTCTTCTCGTCCGAGGAGCTGCGCGCGATCGTCCAGGTGTGCCGCAGCTTCAGGAGCATCGGTTTGAGGTCGAGCGTCACGCCCTTCGCGGCCGCGACGTTCGCGGGGGCGGCCGAGGCGATGGAGGGAAGGAGGGCGGAGGCGGCGAGGGACCCCGAGACGGCCAGGAGGTCGCGGCGCGAGAGGGAAGCACTCATGCGACGATTATGGGCACGATGAGTCCTCTCAGCGCGACCCGGTTGCTCCGGGCCGTTTCCCTCCTCCTGCTCCTCGCCCTCCCTGCCGCCGGCCAGACGGCGGCCGCTCCCGCGGCCGCCGTCGTCGTCGTCCCGGTCGCCAACGTCCTCGCCCGCCCCGAGGCGGCGGCGCCCGTCGAGGACCAGGCGATTCTCGGCGAGGCGGTCGAGACGTCGCGCGCCGACGGGCGCTTCCTCTTCGTGAAGACCCGCTCCGGTTCGCGGGGGTGGATCGAGGCGACGGCCGTGCGGCCCGGCCTCGCCGACCCGTCCGCCGAGCGGCTCGAGGTGACCTCGAACCTCGCGCACGTCTACCGCGAGCCCAGCTTCATGGCCTCTGCGCCGCTCGCGACGGCCCCGTTGGGAGCACGCCTCGGAGGGCTCCGAACGCTCGAGAAGGACGGGTACGTCTGGCGGGAGGTCGTCCTGCCCGACGGGCAGACCGGCTACGTCGCCGGCGAGGACGTCGCGGAGGAACGGACGAGCGCGATGCCACCCGTCCTCGATCCCGCCTCGTGGCTCGCGATGGCCAGGCGCTTCCTCGGCGCCCCCTACACCTGGGGCGGGACGACGCCCTGGGGATTCGACTGCTCCGGCCTCGTCTGGCGGGTCCTCGAGCGGCACGGGGTCCTCCTCATGCGCAACAGCTCGGAGATGTGCTTCCGCGACCCGCAGCTCGTCCCGGTCCGCTTCGAGGAGCTCGCTCCGGGCGACCTCGTCTTCTTCGGAACGGAGACGAAGATCGACCACGTCGGCTTCTGGACGGGTGAGGGAAACGTCCTGCAGGCGACGAGCCACCGCGTCCCCTCGACCCAGGAGATGCCCTGGGCGAGCGAGCGGATGGCCCCGCGTTTCCGCTACGCCCGGCGCCTCGCCGCGCTCCCCGGCGCCCCCCGCCCCTCCGGCCTGACGCCGGCGAAGGCCGAGGCGCTCGGGAAGGCCCTCGACGCGCTCGCCGCGGAAGGGAAGGCGACGTTCGGGATCGTCGTGAAGGACCTGCAGACGGGCGGGACCGTGAAACGCAACGCGACGACGACGATGCACGCGGCGAGCACGATGAAGACGGCCGTCCTCCTCGAGGCGCTGCGGCGCGTCGACGAGAAGACGCTCTCCCTCTCGACGGGAATCCCCGTCGTCGACTGCTTCTCGAGCGCCGTCGACGGCTCGCCGTTCCGCGTCGAGATGGACCCCGAGAGCGACGGCCGGCTCGTGCCCTACCTGACGCAGCCGGCGCGGCTCGATTTCCTCATGCGGGAGATGATCGTCCGCTCGTCGAACGTCGCGACGAACCTGATGCTCGGCCTCTGCCCGCCCAGGGACGTCCAGGCCTTCGCCGACGCGCTCGGCGCGCCGGGCGTGAAGGTCCGGCGGATGGTCGAGGACGAGAAGGCCTACCAGGCCGGCATCTCGAACGAGACCGACGCCGAGGGCATGGCGGCGCTGATGGAGGCGGCCGTGAGGTCGCCGAAGCTCTCCGTGGAGGCCCGCCGCCTCGCTTTCGAGATCCTCGCCGCGCAGGAGTTCAACGGCCAGATCCCGGCCGGCATCCCGAAGCAGGCGGGGGCGGTCGTGGCACACAAGACCGGGAGCATCTCGAAGGTGCAGCACGACGCGGCCTTCGTGAGGCTCCCCGACGGGCGCGAGTACGTCCTCGTCCTCCTCGCGACGGATTTCGGCGCCAGCGAGGAAGGGCGCAAGCGGGTCGTCGAGACGACGCGGAAGATGTCGCGCGCCGTCTGGGAGGCGATGATCGCCCCCTGAGCGACGGCGAGCGGCCCCGCCCGCGTCCCCGGACGCGGGCGGGACCCGGGGCGGCTCGCGCCGCCTACTTCTTCCGCGTGTAGGTCATCTCCATCGACTTGGCCATCTTCCCGTCGGGGCCCGACATCCACATCTCGAAGAGGAGCGTGTCGTCGTCGACCTCGGTGTCGACGGTCCGGAGGGCGACCTTCTTCCCGTTCGTCGGGTCGATCATCGAGCCCGTGTAGACGGTCTTCTTCCCGGACGCGTCGCGGGTCCCCGCCAGCACGAGCATCCCGGTGCCGGCCGAGTCGATCCAGTACGCCTCGTACTTCTTCTTGGTGTTGTCGTAGCCGGTGAAGCCGATGCCCGAGAAGGGCTGCCCCATCATCGAGCCCTCGAACTTCTGCTCGAGGTATCGGCCACCGAGGACCATCCGGAACTCGCACGTCCCCGTCGTCTCTTCCGGAGGCTGAGCCGGGTCCATCCAGGACTTCGTCTTCACGATCCAGGAGCCGGCGAGCTTCGCGAGCCGCGCGTGCGGCTCGCCCGGAGTCATGGCGGCCGCCCAGGCCTTCATCATCGCTTCCTGGCCCGGTGCGGCGGCGGGCTGGGAAGCCGGTTTCGTCTCCTTCGCCGCGGTCTTCGGCTCCTGGGCTGCGGCGGGAAGGGCGAGGACCAGGGCGAGAACGGGAACGGTCATCGAACGGGCACGCTTCATACGGCCTCCTCTCGGGCTCGGGATTCTCCAAGAATAGTGCCCGCGAGTCTGACACGGGTCGGCGCCCGAGGCATCCCCTCGCCGCGGAGCCGCGAGCGCCCGGACGGCCTGCCCTAGAGTCCCAGCTTCTCGAACGCCGCTCCCCCCGCCCAGACGAGGAGGACCACGAGCGCGGCGAAGTAGAGGACGGTCAGGACGAGCGTCCCCATCGCCGCCACGAGCATGAGGCCGTCCTCCTCCAGCTCGCCGAGGGCGACGAAGACGACGGCGAGGGCCGGGAGGGAATTGCTGAACGGCATCCCGGCCAGCGGCACCGAGATGAGAAGGCCCGCGACCGCGATCATCAGGCCCCCTGCGCGGCGCCCATTCTCCCCCGTCACCCACTCCGTCCGGCGGCGACGGGTGAAGCGGCGGCAGAAGCCCAGGACCTTCGTGGCGACGCCAAACAGCCTCCGCCAGGCGGCAGGACCGGGTGCCCAGGCCGCGACCCGCGCCGGAAGCCAGGGCGAAGGGCGGCCCCGCGCCATCTGCCAGCCGAGGATCGCGAGCGAGAGGCCGAGGGCCGTCGAGACGGGGCCGAGGGCCACAGGCTGGAGGAACGGGAGCGCCTGGAGGACGCAGACGAAGACGAAGCCCGACTCTTTCAGGCTCGAGAACGCCTCCCCGAGCGTCAGCGGGCGCAGCTCGGCCGTCTCCCGGCACGTCGCGAACGCGTCCATCAGCTCCTCGTATCGCCCCATCGCCTCCCCAACGGCTCCGTCGCCCGCGTGATTCCCGCACCCCGCGCGCTGCGGACGATAATCGTCCGCGCTGCCGGGGAATGAGCCGGGCGGCCAAGAGGGTCTCATGACCAAGGGTGGAAAAGGTCTCCTCGTTCTCGTTCTCGTCATCTCCGTCTTCGGCGCCGTCCTCGTCGGGGCCGGCATCTTCGTCAGCGGCATGGGGAAGCCGTCGGTTCCGAAGAAGGCGATCCTGGAGCTCGACCTCGAGCGCGGGATTCCCGAGACGCAGCCCGACAACCCCTTCGCCGCGTTCGGAGGCGAGCGAACGCTCACGCTCCGCGACGTCGTCGACGCGCTCGAGAAGGCGGGGGACGACCCGCACGTCGTCGGGCTCGTCGCGCGTCTCGGCGCCGCGCCGATCGGCGTCGCCGAGATCCAGGAGATCCGCGACGCCGTGAAGGCCTTCCGGGCGAAGAAGAAGTTCGCGGTCGCCTACTCGGAGACGTTCGGCGAGTTCGGGCCCGGCAACGGCCCCTACTACCTCGCGACGGCGTTCGACGAGATCTGGCTCCAGCCCTCGGGCGACCTCGGCCTGAACGGCCTCGTGGGCGAGAGCCCCTTCCTGCGCGGCGTCCTCGACAAGCTCGGCGTCAAGCCCGAGTTCGGGCAGCGTCACGAGTTCAAGAACGCGATGAACCAGTACACGGAGACGAAGTTCACCGACGCCCACCGGGAGGCGACGAAGGCGCTGATCGAGTCGATCTACGGGCAGATGGTGAAGGGGATCGCCGAGGGGCGGAAGATGTCGGAGGACGAGGTCCGCGCCCTCGTCGACCGGGGCCCCTTCCTCGGCCCCGAGGCCCTCGAGGCCAGGCTCGTCGACGGGCTCGCCTACCGGGACGAGGTCCACGACAAGCTGGTGAAGAAGGGGGGCGCGGACGCGCGGTTCTTCGGCCTCTCGGCCTACCTGAAAAAGGAAGGCCGGCCCCACGCCGAAGGGAAGCGGACGATCGCCCTCGTCTACGGCATCGGGGGCGTCGTGCGCGGCCCCAGCAGCGGGAACGCCCTCACGGGCGGCCAGTCGATGGGCTCGGAGACGGTGGCGAAGGCGATCCGGACGGCCGTCGAGGACGACGACGTCGCGGCGATTCTCTTCCGGGTCTCCAGCCCCGGCGGCTCCTACGTCGCCTCCGACACGATCTGGCGGGAGGTCGTCCTCGCGAAGAAGGCGGGCAAGCCCGTGATCATCTCGATGGGTGAGGTGGCGGCCTCGGGGGGCTACTTCGTGGCGATGCCGGCCGACAAGATCGTCGCCCAGCCCGGGACGATCACCGGGTCGATCGGCGTCCTCGCCGGGAAGATGGTGACGCCGGCGATGTGGGAGAAGGTCGGCCTGACGTTCGACCAGGTCGAGGTCGGCGCGAACGCGAACATGTGGAACGCCTCGCGGAGCTTCTCGCCCGCGGAATGGGACAGGTTCAACGCCTGGCTCGACCGGATCTACGAAGACTTCACGTCGAAGGTCGCCGACGGGCGGAAGCTCCCGAAAGAGAAGGTCCTCGAGATCGCCAAGGGGCGCGTCTGGACCGGGGAGGACGCGAAGGCGATCGGCCTCGTCGACGAGCTGGGGGGCTACGCCACGGCCCTGAAGCTCGCGAAGGCGGCCGCGAAGATCCCGGAGGGCGAGAAGGTGAAGGTCGCCGTCTTCCCGAGGGAGAGGAACCCGTTCGAGACGCTCGCCGCGAGACTTTCGGGCGAGGAGGAGGACGAGAGCTCCTTCACCTCCATCATCAGGCTCCTCGAGCCGATTCGGCCTGCCCTCCGGCAGATCGAAGCCGAGCAGCAGAAGGGCGTCCTGACGGCGCCCCCGCTGACGATCCGGTAGCTTTCTCCCGTTCTGCCGTCGCGCCTACTCGATGCTCGCGCCGGCGCCCGCCTCGGCGATCCGGCGCCGGGCATCGAGCTTCCAGTCGAGCCGGCCGCGAGCCTGCGAGGCGAGCTTTCCGTCGGGCCCGAAGAACATCGTCTCGAGCGCCCGCTTGTTGTTGAACTTCAGCGTCGTCTTCCCCTCCGGGTCGACCGTCAGGGAAGCAGGGACGGGCGGCACGAGGCCGTTCTTCGCGAGCCAGGCGTCGAGCGCGGCGAAGGAGTCGGTCTTCACGAGGACGACGATCTCCGCCGAGGCGTCCGCACCGCGCGTCTCCTGGTAGGCGAAGAGCTCGCGGAGCTCCTGGGCCGCGGCGCCGTCGTCGGGATCGACGAAGTGGACGACGAGCACCTTTCCGGGCGCGCCGACGAGGTTGCGGCCCCTCCCGTCGCGGGTCTCCACGTCGAGGTGGCCTCCCGCGTCCAGGTTCAGGATCCCGTGGTCGTGGTCGGCGTGGGTCGCCGGGACGAGCGAAGAACGGTAGGCGAGGAAGATGCCGGCGAAGGCCCCGGCGAGGGCCACCCCGAGGACGATGCGGCGCTTGGAAGGAGTCATCGGGCGGATTGTACGGAGGCGGCGTCCGGCCCGCCGACGTCGCTGTCGGTTTCGACCGAGAAGCTGGCGAAGCCGGAGAACTCGAAGCGGAACGACGTGTCGAGGTTGAAGAAGACGGCCGTCTTTCCCCTGAGGTGAAGGTCGATGACGCACGGGAACCACACCCCGTGGGGGAGCCGCGACCCGCGGTACGAGATCGTCGCCTCCTTCACGTTCGCGGCGATCCCGCCGCTGACCTTCACGGGCCGAACGAGACGGGCCTCGACCGAGACGATCTGGAAGTCCGAGGCGTCGACGAGGACCCGGCCGGCGAGAGCGTTCAGCGCCCGGTCACCGAGGGAGCCGGCCGGAAGTCCCGGCTTCGGCGAGAACGCGAGCGCGTAGAGCAGCCGCCCGTCCTCCTCGACGGCCCCGTCGAGGCGGTAGTCGAAACGGGCGACCAGGTCGGAGAGGCGCCGGGGCCCGACGAGCGGGTCCTCTTCCTCGCCGGAGACGGCCGGCGGCCGCGAGGCGTCGGCCCCGGCACGCCGCTCGACGTCCCGCCGCCGTTGCTTCGCGTCCTCTTCCGCCTGATCGCGTCTCTCCTCCGGGGTGGCCGGCCGCCCGTCGACCTCGACGAGCTCGCGGGTCGCTTCTCCCGGCCTCTCCCCCGAGAAGTAGTGGAAGAGGCGGCGGCGGGTCTCCTTCTGACGTCCGCCCTTGCCCCACGACGTCCGCACCTCGACCTGGTCGAACGTGTAGTCGGTGAGGGACCGGTCGACCCGGCGCTGGGCGAAGGCCACCTTCCGGATCAGCTCCTCGGCCGGGAACGGCAGGTCCTGGGGCCCCGCGCCACGGCCGGCCGGCTGCGCGCCGGCGGGGCCCGCGAGGAGCAAGACTGCGAGCGGGATAGCTGCCAGAACCGTCACGAGATCCCTACGCTCCTCTGGAACGTTACGATGTCACCATGTCGAATGTACCGAAGTCCGCCTTCGACCTCGCCATGGAGCGCCTCCACGCGGCTGACCGCGAGGCCGGAATCGAGGAGAAGACCCTCTCCGACAGCCAGAAAGCCGCCATCGCCGAGGCGCGGTCGGTCGGCACGGCCCGCCTCGCCGAAAGGGAGATCCTCTTCAGGGACGCCCTGAGGAAAGTCCTCGAACCCTCCGAGCGGGAGAAGGCCGAGGAGGAGTACCGCGTCGACCGGTCGCGCATCGAGGCCGACCGGGACCGGGCGATCGATCAAATCCGCCGCGGGGAGAAGTGACGGAGCCCTCCTGATGAAGGTCGTCGTCACCGGCGGGACCGGCTTCCTCGGGAGAGGACTCGTCGCCGCCCTTCTCGAAAAAGGACACGCGGTGGACGTCGTCACGCGTGACCCGGCGAACGCGCCGGTTCCAGGGGGAGCCCGTGCGGTCTCGTGGAACGAGCTGGCCTCGGCCGTCGACGGCGCCGGCGCCGTCGTCAACCTCGCCGGGGAGACGATCGCCCAGCGATGGACCGCGCCGGCGAAGGCCCGGATCGTCGGTAGCCGGGCCAGCGCCGCCGAACGGGTCGGCGCGGCGATCAGGGCCGCGAAGAGCCGTCCGGCCGTTCTCGTCAACGCGTCGGCCGTCGGTTTCTACGGAAACCGCGGAGACGAAGAGGTGTCCGAGGCGACCGGGCCCGGCACCGGATTCCTCGCCGAGACGACGGTCGCATGGGAAGAGGCGGCGCGACGGGCCGCTCCCGAGGGGGTCCGCCTCGTCCTCCTGCGCATCGGGATCGTCCTCGGCGAGGAGGGAGGAGCTCTCTCGAAAATGCTCCTTCCGTTCCGCCTCGGTCTCGGCGGCCCGCTCGGGAGCGGGAACCAGTGGATGCCGTGGATCCACCGCGACGACCTCGTCGCGCTCCTCGTCGCGCTGCTCGAGGATCGCCGGTTCGAGGGCCCGGTCAACGCCACGGCCCCCGCTCCGGTCACGATGAAGGAGTTCGCCTCGACGCTCGGCCGGGTCCTCCACCGCCCCGCCTTCGCCCCGGCCCCCGCCTTCGCGATCCGCGCCGCGATGGGAGAGATGGCCTCCCTGGTCCTCGACGGGCAGAGGGTCCTTCCCACGAAAGCCTCGGCCCTCGGTTTCAAGTTCCGCTTCGGGACGCTCGAGGCCGCCCTCAGGGAGATCCTGGACCGCCCTTCGCGCCCCTGACGGCGAGCCCCCGGGCGGGTAGACTCGCTCGATGGCGCCCTCTGTCGGAAAGTCCGTTCCCCGCGTCGACGGCCCCGCGAAGGCGGCCGGGTCGGCACGTTACGTCGACGACCTCGTCCTCCCCGGGATGCTCCACGGCGCGACCGTCCGCAGCGACGTCGCCCGCGGCCGCCTCCTCGGCATCGACTTCGATCCCGCCTTCGACTGGACCGGGATCACCGTCGTCACCGCCGCCGACGTCCCGGTGAACGCCGTACCGCTCATCGAGACCGACCAGCCGGTCCTGGCAGAAGACGAGATCCGGCACGCCTACGAACCGGTGGCACTCCTGGCCTGCGAGGACCGGCTGCGCCTCGAGAAGGCGCTGAAGCACGTCGCGCTCCGCGTCGAGCCGCTCCCGCCGGTCCTGACGATCGACGAGGCCCTCGCGGCGCGGGAGGTGATCCGCCCGCCCGACAACGTCTTCAAGCGCTACCGGATCACGAAGGGGCGCGGCGGAGACGCCGTCGACGGGTGCGAGGTCGTCGTCCGGGGCGTCTACGAGACGGGCTGGCAGGAGCACGTCTACATCGAGCCGAACGGAATGATCGCGTTCTGGGACGCCGAGGGCGCGCACGTCGAGGGGTCGCTCCAGTGCCCGTTCTACGTCCAGAAGGGAATCAAGGGGGTCTTCGGCCTCCCCGACGACGGCGTCGACGTGACCCAGGCCGTCACCGGCGGCGGCTTCGGCGGCAAGGAGGAATACCCGACGCTCGTCGCCCTCCACGCCCTCCTCCTCGCGAAGAAGTCGGGCCGTCCCGTGAAGCTCGTCTACGGCCGCCAGGAGGACGTCGAGGCCTCCACGAAGCGGCACCCCTCGCACGTCGAGATCGCGAGCGGCTGCGACCGGGACGGGACGCTCCGCGCCGTCTCGATCCGCATCCTCTTCGACGGCGGCGCGTACGCGACGCTCACGTCGGTGGTCCTCTCGCGCGGCGCCCTCCACGCCTGCGGCGCCTACCGCTGGGAGGACGTGACCGTCGAGGCGCTCGCCGTCGCCACGAACACGCCGCCGAACGGCGCCTTCCGCGGCTTCGGCGCCCCGCAGACCGTCTGGGCGATCGAGCGGCACATGGACCGTATCGCGCGGACGCTCGGGATCGACCCGATGGAGCTGCGGCGCAGGAACCTCCTCCGCCTCGGCGACACGACCGCGACGGGGCAGACGCTGAAAGAGTCCGTCGGCGTCCAGGAGTGCGTCGAGAAGGCGATGGCCGCGAGCGGGTTCGCCGAGAAGCGCGCGCGCGCGGGCCGGTCGTGACCGGGCGCGTCGCCCGCGGCATCGGCGCCGCCGTCTTCCTCCACGGCGCCGGCTTCACCGGCTCGGGGGAGAAGTACCTGAAGGGGAAGATCGCGGTCGACCTCCTTCCCGGCGGGAGGGCCCGCGTGAGGACCGCCTCGACCGACATCGGCCAGGGGACCGAGACCGTCTTCCGGCAGATCGCCGCCGACGCCCTCGGCATCGCGACGGACGCCGTCGATTTCGCCGTCCCGTCGACGAAGCACGTCCCCGATTCGGGCCCGACCGTCGCCTCGCGCACCGTGATGGTCGTCGGCTCCATCGTCGAGAAGGCGGCAGGGGAGCTCCGTGTGCGCGTCGGCGAGGAGGCGACGGCCACGGGCGTTTCCCGCGAGGCCGCCTGGGACCGGCTCGCCGCCGACCCCGGGCGCGCGACGGCCCTCGTGCAGTACGAGCCGCCACCCGGTGTCGTCTGGGACGACGCGACCTACTCGGGCGACGCCTACCCGGCCTACGGATGGGCCTGCGACGTCGCGGAGGTGGAGGTCGACCTCGACACGTTCGAGACGAAGGTGACCGGCTTCTGGGCCGCGGTCGACGTCGGCCGCGTGATGAACCCGATCCTCTGCGCCGGTCAGGTGGAGGGCGGAACGCTCCAGGCGATCGGCTGGGCGCTGACGGAGAAGCTCGTGACGCGCGACGGGAAGATCCTGAACCCGAGGATGACGAACTACATCGTCCCGACGAGCCTCGACGCGCCCCCGTTCACGACGATCCTCGTCGAGGCTCCCTATTCCCGCGGGCCCGGCGGCGCGAAGGGCGTGGGCGAGCTTCCGATGGACGGCGGCGCCCCCGCCGTCGCGGCGGCGATCGAGCACGCCACCGGCCTCGTCCTCGACCGCGTTCCGCTCCTTCCCGAAGACCTCTTCGAAGCCTCGCTGAAGGGAGACGCGCGATGAGCGTCACGCTCACGGTCAACGGCTCCCTCCTCACGCTCGAGGCGCCTCCCGCCGCGCGCCTCCTCGACGTCCTGCGCGAACGGCTCGGCCTGACCGGGACGAAGGAAGGGTGCGGCGAGGGCGAGTGCGGCGCCTGCACGATCCTCCTCGACGGCGTCCCGGTGAACTCCTGCCTCGTCGCCCTCGGCCAGTGCGCCGGCCGCGAGGTGACGACGGTGGAAGGGCTCGGCGACGCGCAGCACCTGACGCCGCTGCAGGAGGCGATGGTGACCGAAGGGGGCGCCCAGTGCGGCATCTGCACGCCCGGGATGCTCCTCTCGGCCGAGGCGCTCCTGCGCGAGAAGCCCGCGCCGACCGACGGGGAGATCCGCGAGGCGATCGCCGGCAACGTCTGCCGCTGCACCGGCTACCAGCGGATCGTCAACGCGGTCACCGAAGCCGCGAAGCGCCGCGAGGTGCGCCCGTGAGCGTCGCCGGCCTCGCCCTTCACCCCTTCACCGCACCCCGCGACCTTCCAGCGGCGCTCGGCCTCCTCGCCGAGCGTGCCGCGCGGAACGAGAAGACCGTCCTTCTCGCCGGCGGCACCGACTGGTTCGTCGAGCGGCACGTCGCCCCGCCGGAAACGGAAGGGACGCTCCCGCTCGTCGTCGACGTCTCCCGGCTCGAGGGGCTGCGCAGAGTCTCCCTCGACGGCGACACGCTCCGGGTCGGCGGCGCCGTCACCTACCTCGAGCTGCGCAAGGACGCCCGCGTCGCCGCGCGCTGTCCGCTTCTCGCGGCGATGGCCCGCGACGTCGGCGCCCTCCAGATCCAGGCCCGGGGCACCCTCGCGGGGAACCTCGCCTCCGGCTCCCCCGCCGCCGACGGCGTCTGCGCCCTCGCGGCCCTCGACGCGACGCTCCTCCTCAGGAGCATCCGCGGCGCGCGGCGCGTTCCGCTCGCGAGCTTCTACACCGGCTACCGCAGGAGCGTCCTCGCCCCCGACGAGCTGATCGAGGCGGTCGAGATCGCTCTGCCTCCGGCCGGCGCCCCTTTCGTATGGCGCAAGGTCGGAACCCGCCAGGCGCAGGCGATCTCGAAGGTCGCCCTCGCGGGCGTCGCGGTCGTGGAGAACGGACGGGCGAAGCGCCTCGGCCTCGCGATGGCCTCGGTCGCTCCGACCGTCGCGTTCCTGCCCGGCGACGCGTGCCCTCGGCCTCTCGCGCGCGCTCGCGGAAATCACCGACGCCGAAGTTCGGGACGCCGTTCTCGGCGACGTCGCGCCGATCGACGACATCCGCTCCACGGCCGCCTACCGGCGGCACGTCGCCGTCGCGCTCGTCACGCGGTTCTTCGAGGAGCTGCGCGGGGCGTAGGGCGTTCGCCCGTCGCCCCGGCCAGGTCGTCAGCCCCGGGCTTCGCCTTCGCGACGATCTCCGCGTAGCGCGCCTCGCCGCGCAGGCTCGCCAGGTCGTCGTCCCCCTCGATCGCCTCGCGCGGCCCGAAGCCCTCGGCGACGGCCTTCTCCAGGCGATCGAGGGCCTCGGACGTCCTGCCCGCGAGCGCGTTGGCGCAGGCGAGGTTGAAGAGGACGTTGCGCTTTCCGGCATCCGTGACCCGGGGCAGGGCCGCACCATGGTCCAGGGCGCCGTCTCCTTCAGCAATTCCGCTGAGTGCGAGCGGACCCCGGCGTTGAACTACGGGTCGTCCCTTCCCACGAGGACGAAATGGGCGGGGAGGTCTTTCCGGAGGCTGCCGAGAGCTCTTCCGCCCCGCCCGCTCTCTCGCTGAGCACGCGACCCGCCAGCCGGGCTCGAGCGATCCCATCTCATCGGGACATCTCGAGAACTTCTTCGCTTCGCCTGTTGTACTTCTGCCCTCCTTGCGGAGCTTAGAAGTGTGGGTCCTGCCTCCGGGATTTGAGATGCGCCGCTTCGGGCCCGCGTCGAGACGCAATAGGTCCTCTCGGTTTCGGACACCGAAGGGCACGGAGTGCGGGTTCCCGGGTTTTCGGCGATCCGGAAGCTGTTCTTTGGTAGAGACTTACACGCTCCCTGCCTGATGTCGTCGTTGGACCGACTGACCGAGCTCCTGTCGGCCAACCGGGGAGGAGCGCGGGGATTTGCAGCCCGGAATCCCGGTATCGACACCTCACAGCTCAGAGGTGGCGAGCCTCAGTGTTTACACGTTCCTGACATCGGCAATCATCTGAATTCTCGAGAAGGGCGGAGGATCGACAGATGGTCCCCGACGAAATCCCCGCGACGCTGGTTCGGCAGTGTCGGGCGTACACCGTTGCCGAGCAGGAAGAGCGCCGCTTTCTCGGCCTCCCACCGGACGCACCTGCACCGCCAGGCGCTCTACGCGATGCGAGACTGCCCTGCCGACGCCACATTCAGAAGAGCGCCGTTCACGCCCTCGATGTCCTGAACGAGGCACCCAACTACCCGCAACCAGTCTCCTTCTCCCGTGGAGTGAGAGTTGACGTCATCGGGCCAGTCACCCATCTGTTCCTCAGCGGGACCGCGAGCATCGGCCCGCTCGGCCTCACGCTCCATCCGGGTGACTTCCGAGCACAGTGCTGGCGCGCCTACAGAAACCTGACACGGCTCCTCGAGGCCGGGCAGGCCACGTGGCACGACGTCGTGAGGTGTACGTGCTACCTACGCGACATCGAGAGGGACTATTCGGCCTTCAACGAAATCCGAACGGAGTTCTTCGAGGCGCTGAATCTGAACCCGCTTCCGGCCTCAACCGGGATCCAGGTGGGCTTGTGCCGAAGCGATCTCCTCGTCGAGATCGAAGCCCACGCGATGCTTTCAGGCTCACCAGAGACGAGGCCGGCCACGCCGCCTCCAGGGAGGCCCCTTCCCCCTGCCTCAGTAGTCGACCCTCGCGAGGGTCTCCCCCCGCGAACTCTGGCCAAGCGAGTCCGTCACCACGACCGCGATCAAGTAGCGGCCCGGCGCCACAAGTGAGCCGTTCTCTCCTCGGCCGTCCCAACGCACTGTCACTGAACCGGGCGCAACCTCGCCTACCCGGATAGTCCTGAGAATCGAGCGTGACTCCAGGTTCATCGACGTCACCACCGCAGAGACATGTTCACCACGATAGGTACTGACCGCGAAGCTCACCTCCTGAGAACTCAGACCAGGCCGGTAGAGGGGCGGCTTCACCCGGACATTCGTCACGACTGGCCGTCCGCCGTGAACCACAACGCCGTTCTTCGAGAGCTCCTCGTGATGAGAGATCACGAAGATCCCGCGGATGTCATCCCGATAGTTGCCCTCGTCATCCACCCCGGCCCACTCGTACGTGAACTCCCCTGCGGGGTGGAAACCATCGAGAAACCTGCAGAAGAACCTCGGCGCCTCGCACGAGAGGTGGACGTAGTAGGTCTCCCTCGAAAAGACCAACACGATCTCTCCCGGTCTGTCGAACCTGTGACTGAACTTCAGGGGCGCGCTCTCGAACGGATCCCACTTGGCGTACTCCGGATGCGACTTGACCTCGGCGTCGCCGTCCTTTTCGGCAGTCCAATCGATCGTCCGCTCGTGCGCTCCGTCCGCCACAGTGGCGACCCAGCGATAGAGGCCGTCCCGAAGCCGTGTCCCGTCGGCAGCCGTTCCATCCCAGGCGTCCCGGTAGATTCCGGGCGCCCTCTGAGCCGTCGACCAGCGTCCTGGCAATCGCGCTTGCGGCGTCCTTCAGTACCAGGGTCTCTCGAACCCGAAGCGGCAAGATCGAGGTCAGGACAACCGATTCCCCCGCCCCAGCATCCAGCTCTCGGCCGCTCAGCGTGATTCTGACGTCGGCCAGCGTGTCGCCGGAAGGCACCGGACCCGCGCTCTCGTGAAGGTGAGGCTCTTCGTCCGTTTCCGAGCCGCGACTCGACGCCGGCGGTGCCGCGAGGGTGCACGCCGCGAGCAGAAGGGCGGGAAGAGGGACCGCAATTCCTCTCATGGCGGGCAGCACCCATCGGCGCGAACTCGTGGACCACGCTTGAAACACGGGACGAGGTGTGGAATCAGCGTTCAATTCGACTCCATCTGGCCCTGGTTGCGGGAACCATGTGTTAGCGCGACTCCGTTTGAGATCCAGGCCCTATTCACGTATCTCCGGATTCTACGAAGGCGAGGAGACTCTATGACATCACGACGAAGGTCGGCGCCGGTGCTCCTGGCGACAGCTGTGCTCGCGACCGCGCCCTCGCCAACCATCGATGGCAGTCGTCCTCCTCCTTCCATCGCCATCACAGCTCCCCGGGAGGGAGCAGTCTTCCCCCGAGATCTCGCGCCGCCGACATTTCGTTGGGAGGACACTCGAGGCGCTTCGTACTGGCGCGTCACCATCGAGATTCAGGGTGAGGCTCAAGGTGTCACCTACGTTTGCGAGAAAAGGGAGTGGCGGCCGGAGGCGGAAGCCTGGCAGCGAATCAAGGCGCGCTCGGTGGGTCGAACCGCGCGCCTTCTCGTTCAAAGGATCGAATCCGAGAGAGGGGAAGCCTTAGAGCCAGGCGCGTCGATCTCCTTCCAGACCTCGCCCGACCCCGTGGGCGCCCCGATCTTCTATAGAGAGGTCCCGCTTCCTGTGGCCTTCGCAATGGACCACAAGCCGCTGATCCGCTGGAGGCTCGGCGACGTCTCCTCGGCCGATCCGCCTCGAACGGTCTTGGCGGGAATGCAGACCTGCGCGAATTGCCATTCCTTCTCGTCCGACGGCCGGACCCTCGCGATGGACATCGATTTCGCCTCGGACAAAGGGGCCTACGCCATCGCCACGGTAGCCCCGACCGTCGAGATCGGCCGCCCCGAGATGATGAGCTGGGGCGAGTATCAGCGCGGAGACGGGGAGAGCACCTTTGGGTTCCTTTCGACCATCTCTCCCGACGGTCGCCATGTGGTCAGTACGGTCAAGGAGACGATCTTCCTGAAATTCATGTCTGATCCGTACTGCTCCCAGCTGTTCTTCCCCACGCGAGGGGTCCGTGTCTCCTACGAGCGCTCCAGCAGTCGATTTCAGGCCCTCTCCGGAGCCGATTCTCCCGACCTCGTGCAGACGAATCCGGCTTTCAGCCCTGACGGCCGATGGCTCCTCTTCGCCCGTGCCCGCGCTCCCGAAATTCCACGACACGGCAGCGTCATCGAGCCGGACGTCATATCCGCTATCGCTCCCGGTTTCATAGACGGCAAGCGGAAGATCTGCTTCGACCTCTTCCGGATACCCTTCAACGGCGGTAAAGGAGGCGTCCCGGAGCGGGTTCTTGGAGCGGCCGACAACGGCCGAAGTAACTTCTTCGCCCGGTACTCCCCCGACGGTCGCTGGATCGTCTTCTGCCAAGCAACCAGCATGATGCTCAATCGACCCGACAGCACTCTATTCATCGTGCCGTCGGAAGGGGGAGTGGCCCGACGCCTGACCTGCAACGCTCCGGGCCGTATGAACTCCTGGCACAGCTTCTCGCCAAACGGTCGGTGGCTCGTCTATGCCTCAAAGGCGACAGGTCCGCTCACACAGCTCTGGCTTACTCATATCGATGCTATGGGTCAGGACACGATTCCCGTTCAGCTCGAAGGTTGGGTCGATCTCGACCGCGCCGCAAACCTCCCCGAGTTCGTCAACCTCTCGCCGGGTGCGCTGCGCCAGATCACCGTAGCCCCCGAGATTCGCGACTCGACGCCATCGCTCCCCCGGCGTCCGAACTGAGATCGTCACGGACTCCGCCAACCGAGCTGGCGCCGCCGACAGGCAACTCACGCGCCAGCTCGACACCGCCAGCCAGGCCGGCCACGACTGCCGGCAGAAGAATGCAACTCAGAGACGAAGGAGGTCCTCGTGGAACTTCGGAAGTTCCGTCCTCTCGTTCTACTCCTGCTCGTAGTCTTCTCCACGCGTGCCGCCGAGGGAGCAGGGCGCCCGGCCAGCCACATCAAGCACGTCGAAGTGGCCCCTGCTGCTTTCCTCCCGAGCCTCGGACAGAAGGCCCGGCTCACCGCGCACCTTGCTTCGGGAGGCAGGCTGCGAGCCGAGGTCCTGGACCGAGACGGCTTCGTGATCCGGACCGTCGCCTCCGATAAGAAGGTCGCCGCGGGCCGTCTCACGCTTTCATGGGACGGGCGCGACGACTCGGGGCGTGTCGTTCCGGACGAGGCGTACTCGTTCCGCCTCGACCTGAGAACGGGAAAGGGCCGGAGCGTCTACTTCCCGGCGAACAAGACGGTCGAGATGTTCGACGTGCCTCCCGCGTACTACAGCAGGGCGGACGCGATTCTCGTCTACGAGCTCTCGAGGGCCTCTCGTGTTCATCTCCAGGCGGGTCAGGCGGCCCTCGATCCTGATCTCGGAAAGACGGTCGGACCCGTTCTGAAGACCATAGTCAATCGCGAACCGCGTCCTGCCGGCCGAGTCCTGGACCACTGGAACGGCCGAGACGAAACGGGGGAGCTTCTCGTTTCGGAGCTCCCGCATTTCGTCGTCAGCATCGCCGCCTGGCCCCTGCCCGAGAACTCGGTCATCACGACAGGGAATCGTGACGTTCGCTTCCTCGACTACGCCGCTACGCGCAAGGGGGTGTCGCGCATAACAGCCGTTCGTGGCCGCGGTCACCACCACGCCGGCCTCTCGGCCCTCGAGGACGTCAGTCCGGCCGCCACTGTCCTCGTCCGAAACGGCTCGAAGACGGGCCAGCACGGCTGCTGGCAGGTGACTGGCTCGTCCGCATTCCTGACCGTTGGTGTTACGGGTCCGACCGCACAGTACTTCCGAAGGCAGCCGGCCCACGTGTACGTGTACGAGGGGGTCAAGCAGCTCGCCAGGTATCCCGGCAGCCCTGCTGGAGTCGGCGCCGTGATCGATCTGGGCGGGCCGTTGACTGCGCGCAGGACGTTCGCTGTCAACTGGGCGAGCGATTTCGGCCCGACAGCTCCAGGAGTCTTCTGCCTGGAACCTCGACGAAGCACCGTTGTGAGTGAAGTGGGGGCCCAGCGGTGAGGGCTCTTCGGCTCGGTCTCGCGCTTGTAATCCTGCTCGTTCCGCATCTACGCGCCATCTCCGACACACAGGTAAGCGGCACCGTTTCGACTTCCGCGACGTGGACATTGGCTGGGAGTCCCTATCTCGTGACAGGCGACGTCCTCGTCGAGGGCGGATCGAGCCCGGTCCTGACGATCGAGCCGGGGGTGACCGTGAAGTTCGCGTCGGGAACGGGGCTCTTTGTCGGGTACGGTGACACTGGTGGGCTCCAGGCTGTCGGTACGTCGGCGCACCCGATCACCTTTACCTCCAACGACGCGAACCCAGCGAGCGGGTCCTGGCGATGCATCGGATTCTCGAGCCTCGCACTCCCGACGAGCCACCTCGCCCATGCGACCGTGACCTGGGCGGGGTCGTACGAGAACACAGGCATCTACATAGACCGCTCCTCCCCGACCCTCGAGAACCTCATAGTCACGAACTCCTCCGGGACCGGAATCACCGTCACCGGAGCCGGAGCCAGCCCGACCATTTCGAGCACGAGCCTGATGGACAACTCGGGGGTGGGGCTCAATCTCACGGATTCCGCTACGGCGAGCCTGACCGGGCTGACGACGACGGGCAACGGAGGATTCGCCATCTCGCAGGATCCCGGTATCACGCTCTCGGCCGCCTCTGGCCTCGTCGCCCAGGGGAACGGCGTGGATGCCATCGAGCTTAGGAACGGGTTCGTTGCCACGACCACGACGTGGAAGAAGACCGAGCTTCCTTACGTTTCGACGGGGTACTTGCTCGTCGCAGACGCGTCGAGCCCGGTCCTGACGATCGAGCCCGGCGTGACCGTGAAGTTCGCGTCGGAGACGGGGCTCTTCGTCGGGTGGGGCGGCCCCGGCGGGCTGCATGCCGTCGGAACGCCCGCAAGCCCGATCACCTTCACCTCCAGCGACGCGAACCCCTCGCCCGGGTTATGGAGGTGTATCCACTTCACGAACAACGCCCTCTCCACGAGCCGCCTCGCCTACGCGACCGTGACCTGGGCGGGGTCGTACGAGAACGCCGGCGTCTACGTCGACGGCTCCTCTCCAGCCATCGACAATGTGACGATCTCGCACTCCTCCGGGGCCGGCATCACCGTCACCGGGGCCGAAGCCAACCCGACTCTCTCGAGCGCGACCCTCACGAACAACGCTACTGCCGGAATCTCGATTGAGGGAGGATCCCCCTTCGTTACCGGCTCGCTGATACAAGCCAACGCCAGAACGGGAATCGTCGTGATCGGAGGGAATCCCGTCATCCAGGCGACGACCGTATCCGGAACCACGGCAGGGGATGGCTGGTCCGGGAATGGAATTGACCTTCGTGGGGGGTCCGCTTCAGTCAACCTCTCCACGATCTCGGGGAACGCCGCCGCGGGCGTATCCGCGGGCGGAGGGGCCGGGCACGTCGTCCAGAACTGCGTCTTCTCTGGGAATGCGGGCGGCGCGATGAACGACATACCAGCCAACCGGGTCATCGCCCGCCTGAACTACTGGGATTCCGCCTCCGGCCCATCGGGCCAGGGATTCGGCTCGGGCCAGCCGGTTTCTTCCGGGGTCATCTTCGACCCCTGGCTCACGGCTCCGCCAAATCTCAGCGAGTACGTCGCGGGCCTCCTCCTTGTTGGACCGCGGTTCAACCCTCTCGCCGCACCCGCTCGCTGGAATCTATCCAGCAGCACCTCCGGCACGTGGACGCTCTCCATCCGGGATCCGGGCCAGAACCTGATCCGGACCCTCGGCTCGACCGGCACGCCGACGACTCTGTCCTGGGACGGGAAGGACGGCGGCGGCACCCTGCAGCCGGATGCGACCTACACATACCTCCTCGAGATCGTCTCCGGCCTGGGCGCCGTGGCCGCACCGGCGAGCGGACGCCTATACCTCGACACGTCGATGGACGTTTCAATAGCCTCTCCCGGCGCAACCGAGACCCTGTCGAACGTCTACTCGAGCGGACAGCTGGCGTTCCCCGTCTCCGGCACCGTGGCGCTTCAATCACTGACCGAATGGATCCTCGAGTACGGAAGCGGTGGGACGCCGTCATCGTGGACGAGCCTGGCGTCCGGCACGAATCAAGTCGCTGATGCGACGTTCGCAATCTGGGACACGGCTCCTCTCTCAAACGGGCCCTACACGATTCGACTCACGGCATTCGACTCGCTCGACAATCCGGTCGAGGTCTGCATCCATCCGACCGTCGGCCACTTCTCGGTATCGTCTGACAGATGGGAGTTCGATCCCCGGGCTTCGGAGACGGTTTCCTACACCTCGATCGTGCCTTTCCCGCTTTCATTGTGGCTCTATACAAAGAACAGCGCGGGCCAAACGATACGAACCCTGACGAATGCCCAGCGGGACGCGGGCACGTATACAGAAGCGTGGGACGGGCGGAACGACGGATCAGCCCTCGTACCGGACGGGCTCTACTCCGTCATCGCGGAAGTCACTGACGGAACCCACTCCCTGACCTACGATCTGTCAGCCGATTTCGTCGACCTCGGAGCTCCCTATGGACTGGACGGCTTGACGATCCCCAGTTACGACCCGTTTGCCGGCAGCCCCATGACCTTGACCTACAAGCCATGGGCCCCCGGTCGCGTCACCGTCATCTTCTCAACCACGCCTCGGAGCCAGGGAGCGATAGTTGGAAGCTGTACGACCCCAACGGAGTTCTGCATCCTCGATCGTGAGTTTCGGTCCTCACAGAGCCAGACGATCACCTGGAGCGGTGTGGATCTGACCGGTCGCTACCGGAGCGACGCTCGCCAAGTGGCGATCTTCATTGAAAGCAACCAGTTTCCGAAGAACGGCGTCGTCGTCTACGGCTCTCCCATAGCGATCTCCAACATGAGCCTGAGCCCGGCCCGGGTACGACCCGGCATCGACAACCTCCAGATCGATTTCGACCTGGCACTCTCTTCGGGCGACACTGCGACCGTCGCGATCGCCTTCGTGAATCAGGAATCGCTCTCGCCGCTTCGAACGATCACGCTGACTGGCCGCTCCGCCGGCCACCACACGGCTACGTGGGACGGCCTCGCAGACAACGGCAGCCGCGTTGCCGAGGGCAACTACCTCGTCGACGTGTCCGCGACAGACAGCTCGGGCAACAAGCGGTCGGCCCAGCTCCTGACCGTCTTACAGTACTGAGAGGACTCAATCGAATGAGGACCCTACGCCCGTTCCTACTGATCAGCTTCCTCCTCTTGACCGTACCCGGATCGGTCGCGACCGCGCAAACGAACTTCTGCGGGAACGAGTTCACTCCACCGCCGGAGCCCCCGCGACCGCACCATGCCCCGTGCAATCCGAATCCCCAGTGCTGCCCAGATCGCACGAAGCCCTGTCCTGGGCCCTGCAATGCCTCTCCGTGCTACGCCGGGTCCGGGACCTACGTGGCCCAGGCGCTGGACTTGACCGTTCCCATCGAGGGCGGCGCCATCTCGGTCAACCGCTCCTACTCCAGCGCCCGCCTGGTCGACGGGATACTCGGCGTCGGCAACTCCTCGATGCTCCAGGCCCGGCTCTACTACGCTACCTACCTCTTTGCGGCGCCGAGCACATACCGCAGTGTCGCTGACGTTGTGATGCCCGACGGCTGGCAGTACCGATTCATCGAGACCACGCCGGGTCAGTTCACCCCGCCGGCCACCCGTCGCGACGTCCTCGTGCGCAATGCCGACGGCTCCTTCGACCTCACCCTCGAGAAGTCACGAACCGTCTACCACTACCTTGCCGACGGCAATGCCGCCTCCATCCGCGACCATGCCGGCAACCTGACTTTGTTTTCTTACGACGGCTCCGGGCGTCTCAGCCGCGTCGCCGACGGTTCAGGGAGCGGGCGCTACGTCGACGTCTTCTGGGGCGCCGACGGCCGCATCGCCTCCTTGCGGGATTCGGCGAGCCGTATCGTCTCCTACACCTACAATCTCAGCGGGTCTCTCGCCAGCATGACCGATCCGGCCGGGCGCCAGACGACCTTCTCCTATGTCACCGGGCGGTTCTCCACGCCACTCCTCTCCAGGGTCACCGACCCCTGGGGCCGCATCGTCACTGACATCGCTTATCTCCCCACCGATCAGGTCTTCTCCTATACCGAGAATGGAGAGACCTGGCGGATGTCGTACAACTACCAGGACGACCCGAGGCTCACCGCCAAGCTCGACAGCTGCGACAACACCTGGCGGCTGAGGTTTGGCTCGGACATCCAGATCACCGATCGGATAGCACCCGACGACTCAGCGACCAACACGGTGTACTCCCCGGAAGGCTGGGTTCAGCAGCAGACGGACCAGACCGGGATCCTGACGTCGTACACCTATGACACCGCGGGAAAGGTGACGTCCGTTACCCGGGATGCCCAGACCTCCAGCTCTGTCCGGTACGACTACGTCTACGACGCCGCCTTCCCGGAGAAGGTTGCCTCGGTCATCCCGCATGATCCCGCGACGAATCTCAGCGATCCGGACTGGCAGGCGTGGCGGTACGACTACCACCCTTCCGGCAGCGCGAGCCCAGGGGCGCTCTTCCACGTCTATCGGGTCCAGTCCGATGGGACGACGCTCGAGACGGTCGCTACCTATGAGTACGACACCGTCGGGCGGGTGACGCGACAGACTTCGGCGACCGGAGCGCAGACCGACTACTCGTACGATTCCTCCGGGAACCTCCAGTCAGTGACCGGCCCTGCCAACAACGACATGGGGACCCGGCCGCAGACGACCTACGCCTACGATTCCCTGGGCCGGGTAACGCTCGTGACCGACCCGCTGGGGAACGAGTCAACGTACACCTACGATCCCCTCGGCCGCGTTCTCACGGTTACGCTTCCGAAGCCTTCGGCCGGCTCCACCCTGGCTTTCACGACGACCTATGTTTACGATGAGTTCGATGCGAGCACAGGACTGGTCTTCACCCGGGTCACCGATCCCAATGGCAAGGTGACACGCCTCGGGTACGATCAGTTCGGCCGCCTCGCGCGCTCGGTCGACGCAGCCAGTGGCATTACGTCCTATTCCTACACCGCGGACGTCCTGAGCTCGATTACGGATGCCAACGGGAACGTGACGAGCTACCTGTACGACGCCCAGAGGCGGCTGACGAGGACGACCTTTCCGGACGGGGCCTACGAGAGCTATGCGTACACCGTCGACGGCCTTCTGCTTTCGAAGACCGACCGCAGGGCCGTGACGGTGACCTACGACTACGATGCCCTGAAGCGTCTGGTGACGAAGAGCTACTCGACCGGGGGAACGGTCACCTACTCCTACCAGGGACAGTTCCTGCTACAGGTCCAGGACACCGTGGCAAGCCCGCCCGAGACTCACGGCTTCACGTATGACCCGAGCTACCGCCTCTCCACCACGACCCAGGCGTCCCGGGGGAGCCTCACCTACACCTACCGCGCCGACGATCGGGTGGAGTCGATGGCGATCGCCGCAGGACCGACGACAACCCACACCTACTACCCGGATGGAAGCCTGAGGACGACCGACTGGAGCCCGGTAACGGGCAGCTTCCGCTGGGACTACACGCTGCCCGGGCAGTACCAGACGTTGACCCTCCCGATCACGCAGGCTCGCTCGTACACGTACGACGACCAGGGACGTCTGCTGCAGCTGGGGAACTCCTACGGGGGAACGACCCTGGCGGCCTTCTCCTACGGCTATGACCACGACTACGCTCTTGGGACTGACACGATTCTCGGGCAGAGGACGAGCGCGGCAACCACGCTCCCGGCGCAAGCGCTGACGGGGGCCCTGGCCACGTACCGCTACGATTCCCTCTACCAGCTGACCCGGACGGACTACCCGATAGCACCGCCTTTCAACGCCGAGATCCACCAGTGGACCTATGACGCGATCGGGAACCGGCTGACGAACACGATTGGCGGGAACACGCTGGCGTACTCCTACCTCCACAACGGCGCGAACCCACTCAACGGCCAGAGAGTCCAGAATGACGGCGTGAACGCCTACGGCTATGACGCTGCTGGGAACACCACTAGCCGTCAGGGCCCCGGGGGCAACTTCGCCTTCGACTTCGATCCAGAGAACCGCCTGAGCGCGATCACCGGTCCGGTGAACGCGGCCTACACCTACGACTACCAGGGGCGCCGAACAACAAGGACGGTGGGCGGTGTCACGACGACCTATCTCTACGACGGCCTCAACCTGGTCTCCGAAACGACGGGCGGCCAAACGACGCACTTTCTGAATGGCCCAGGCATCGACGAGCCTTTGGCGATGGCGAAGAGCGGAGCCGTCAGCTACTTCAGCGTCGATGGCCTCGGCTCGGTCGTCGCCACGAACGACCCGACCGGCACCGTTACGCACTCGGTTCTCTTTGATGCCTGGGGGAACGTCAAGGGGGAGACCGGTACGAGAGAGCATCCCTTCACGTATACGGGGCGTGAAGTCGGCGAGGCCGGCTTCCATTTCTACCGCGCTCGCTTCTATCAGCCGAGCATCGGTCGCTTCACTCAGGAAGATCCGGTGCAGGATCGGTGGCGTGAGTTCATCGTCCAGCAGGACTCTGCGCATGCCTGGAATCCCCACGGCTTCAGCGACCTGATGGGTCTCTGTACCTTGGGACGGAGTTCCTCGCTCCTCCCGAGGGGGACTTCTTCATGGACTGTCTCGAGATCTGCACGGGCCGGCCGACTAACGGTGACAGCTCCTCGAACGGGACGGCATGCAGACCCGGCGTTCTTCGGACCCACCTCATGTCATGGGGGCCTAAGGGGTCCCCTTCGAAGACGGTTTCTGTCGAGCGATTCTTCCGGTGCCCGACAGTGCTTGACGACCGGACCGACAAGAGGCACGTTCGCTGGACCGACGCCCATTGTCACTTCGCAGCTGGTGCCGCCGATGATCCTCGACCTTCGGCCCCAATCGATTCCACCCTGCCCCGGCGACTGCCCGATTCCGTAAAGGAGGGGCCGAAGAGATGCTTTCGCTCGCCGTTTCGGCGCGCCTGGATTGGGTTGCCGGGGCCATCGAGATCTGCAGGCGGCTCCGGCTTGCTCTGGCGTACCGCCAGACGACTGGACGGTTCATACTTCACTCGCTGTCAGACCTATCTGAGCATGCGCGAAGGCTCTGCGAATCGGACAACGCGGTGGTCGCGCCCCGGCGTCCCGAAGCCTGAACTCTTCGGCGACTAGTTGTCTTGCTGTGCAGGGATCCGCTTGAGGTCCGGAAAGGCACGGACGATCGTCATCATGAACGACATGCCGCGAGAGGATGGCAGCTGGTCTGGTCGATCGGATCCCGGTAACGCCGATTCGGCGGTGTTTTGCTCGATACCGAGCGGCACTTTCTAGGATGTTCCTGCTTTCTGTAGGCCTACCTTGTCTCGCACGCGGGTCAGTGCCACGTGGTTAAGTACGAAAGCCGAGATCGCCGCCATCTTGGACGCGACTCAGCATTCCATCTCGGGCTTCCTCAAGGACTGGGAGCAGGTCTGAATTTCACTCGAGCCGCTGACCTTCCCGGAGGCCACGACGACCCCAAGGAGCCGCCGAGGGGAGCCCGAAAGGGCGACCCCGGCGGCTCCGGCGCGCGGGGCGAGGAAGGTACGGGCGCGAGCACGGCGCGTGCCGGGGGCCCCTCCTCGGACCTCCCTCCGGCACGCGCCGAGCAGCGCCCCGCGAGCCCAAACGCGTTTGGGCCGCGCCGGCTGAAATGAGGCGCTCCGTTTCACTACGCGCAGGCCCCGCGCGCCTCCGGGGCATCGCCTCCGCTCGCTGATCGCTCGCTGCGGCGAGCCCTGCGGCCTAACAGAGTTAGGCCGACACCGCCGTGGTCGTACGGTGCGCGCGCCGCGGTCGCTGAAGGGCCTGTCAACGGCTCTCGCGAACGCGCCGCCGCACGCGCCTCTGGTGCTCGCGAGCTGCGCTCCTCGGCCCGGCGGCGTCGCGGGCGAGAGCCGCGCCAGGCCGTACTTCAGCGGAGGCGGCGCTGCGAGCGCCGCGGCTCTGAAGCGCTGGCACTGCGGGCGCGAAGATCGGGGCGCGGACCTCTGCGCGCCGCGCTTCGCTGCGGTGCTCGAGCACCGCGCCCCGAGCGCCCTCGCGCCAGCGCGGCCGGAGGCCGCCCGGGAGCGGCTAAGGAAAGAAACCTCGCGGCCCTCTTCGCCGTACGTCTTCTGCATCGAAGGGCTCGCAGGCAGACAACGTCTGCCACGGAGGCCTCGTTGGCTAACGTTTTCTGCCACTTTCTCGGCGACGTCGCTTTCGTCGTCGAGCCTGCCTCACCGAGGAGATGCCGCTGCATCTCCTCATAGCCGAGATGGGCCGAAGGGCGGGCCTTGTCCAGGGCGAGCGCAGCTCGCCGCGAAGCGGCCGAAGGCCCTGGACAAGGCCCGCCCCGAAGGCCACCCGGGTCCGTGCGCCCCGGTCCTCGGCCGTCGGAACCGGCTCTACGAGCCTCGCGCTGCGCGCGTCCTGACCGCCTGCGGGCCGGAGCGCGTCGTCTCTGATATCGCGGAGCCCTTGCGGTCTCCGCGTCGACGATGTCGCCGCGGGGGGCTCGACGAGGACGGCACGCTCGAGCTGCTTTCTTCCTTTCGCTGCCGCTCTCGTCGGTCTCGTCCTCGTCGTCCTCGTCGGTGTCCGCCCTGGCGGGAGGCTGCGCGCGCGAAGGTGCCCGAGCGCGGGCCTGCGGCCCGCGCGAGAGGACCGCAGCGCGGCCGAGCGGCCGCACTGCCAGGGCATTGAGCGCCGCGCCGCAGGGCCGCCTTTGAAGGGATGCCCGGCGCGGGGGCTGCGCGGGCGCGCCAAGGCCCGAGCAGTGAACGCGCAGGGGCTTGGCGTGCCCGGCCTCGCAGCCCGCGTGACGGGCCTTTAGCTGCTCGCGCGGCCGTGAAGCGGAAGCTGAGCTTCCGTAGGCCGTGCGCTCCCTACACCCGCGGGCGGTGACGGTCGCAACTTGTTCGACCGCAGGGCGCGCCGTGCGCGCCCCGGAGGCGGGAGGCCCGCCCCTCGCTGCGCGGCGAGGGACATGGCTGACTCCGGGCCGCCGAAGTGCACTTCGGCGGAAGCGGCCCGGCCCGACGCGGCGGCGCGAAGCGCCGGGACACGGAGGCCGCCCTCGGCCGCAGTGACGCGGCCGGGTCGGGATGCGAGGGGCGTGACGGGCGGGAGGCCGGGAGGGGCCCGCCCGGCGCGACGCTCGCAGAGGGTCCGGCTCGACCGGGCCTTCCGCCGGAGCCGCCCGCGGGTGCCCTTTCGTGCTCTGGTGCTCTGCGCGCCCTGGCGCCACGCGAGACGTGTCGTGCAGCGGTTTCCTAAACCGCGTGCCGGCGGCGGTCAGTCCTGTGGCGGTGGCGGGGGAAAGACTGCTTCGGACGTGAGGGCTGCCCGCGTCTCCACCAACGCCGCCAGATGGCTGAACGTGGCGATCTCGAGATGCGACAGCCTGAACGGCCGATACGGGAGATCGAGAGTCCACGCCTGGCCCACGAAGAGCTGTGTCCCCGGCTCCTGTCGCGGCTCACCGAGCCGCTTTCCTCCGGGCTCGTAGTCCGCAACCCAGAGCCGGCCATCTGGAATCACCGTGACCGGCAGGACGACGTATTCGGCGCGATCGCGCTGCCGCACGAGATCCAGCGTGACGTCCTGCGCTGAGGCGATGGCCTGCGCGACCTTCTCGAAGACATCGCGGTCGGAGCTGACGATCTCACCGGGCTGTCCCGGAGCCCGCCCCACCTGGTCGATCCGCTTCCCGACCGGCTGGCCCTCGGGATAGAGGCCCTCGGCCTGTTTGAGGATGTGGAGATCGGTGACCGGAGGGACGGTGCTGCCGCGAAGCGGCTCGTAGCGGATGACCGTGTGGAAGGCCTCCTCGGTGCGGCGTGGCACGCGGTGCACGACGAGGGGTAGAAGTCCCGGATGTTTTTGCACTCGGCGCAGAGGACGAGGCAGGCCCGCCCTTGCGACTTGCGGGCCCGGATATCGAACTGCCGCGCTTTCCCTGTGACGGGATCGGTATAGGTCCCGCCGTGCTCACACTTGAAGCCGAGGCGCTCGAGCTCGGAGAGGACCTCCATCTCGAAGGCGAAGTCGGAGACCCCTTCCAGGTACTCCTTGATGTCCGCGGCCCCGATCGCTTCTTCTTTGAGCTTCACGCGTGCCGTCTCACCCGACGATCTTCCGGATCTTGCCCTGGGCGATGAGGGCGTCGACGAGCTTGATGGCGGTCTCCTGGTCGTCCTTGGGGAGCTGCTCGAGCTCGCGGAAGCGGCGCAGGAGGCGGAGATTCTTGACGTGGGCCTCGTCGGGGACGACCTCGCCGAAGAGCTGGTCGAGGGAGACCTGGAGGGTGCGGGCGATCTGGAGGACCTTGCCGACGGTCGGGAAATTGACGCCGGTCTCGTACTTGGAGACCTGGATGTAGTGGACGCCGACGGCGGCGCCGAGCTCCTTCTGGGAGAGGCCGCGCTTCTTGCGGATCTCCTGGAGCCGGCGCCCGAAGGTGAGGGCCTCGGTGGAGCTGGGCATCAGCAGCAAGGTAGCGCCGGTTTCCAGAAGGGCCTTGCTCATCGGGCTTGGAGTTTCGCTAAAGACTTAGTCTAGAGTCAAGCGTTAATAGAAAGTCTTTCCCGCCAGCCTCTCTTGACAGGGTCGGGCGGGAAGGCGGGAACGGAGGTGCCCGATGCCCCGAATCCCCGACGAGCTTCTGGCGCGCATCAAGCAGGAGGTCCCGCTGGCGGAGCTGATCGGGCGCCGGGTGGCGCTCAAACCCCACGGCGAGAACCTCCTCGGCCTCTGCCCGAACCACCCCGACAAAACTCCCTCTCTGGTCGTCACGCCGTCGAAGGGCCTGTGGCACTGCATGGGCGCGTGCCAGACGGGCGGCACGGCGATCGACTGGGTGATGAAGAGCGAGGGCGTCAGCTTCCGCCACGCGGCCGACGTCCTCCTCTCGGAATTCTTCGCGCTCGAGTCCTCGCGCCTCTCACCTCCGAAGCGCTCCACCGTCCGCACCCTCGCCTCGCCCGTGGAGCCGGAAGCCTCGGAGGAAGAAGCGAAGCGCCAGGTCGTCGCCTACTACCACGAGACACTCAGGGAGAGCCCCGAAGCCCTCGCGTATCTCGAGCGGCGCGGCCTCACGCATCCCGACCTCACGAACCACTTCCAGCTCGGCTTCTCCAACCGCACCCTCGGCCTGCGCCTGCCCCTGATCAATCGCAAGGCCGGCTACGAGATCCGGACGAAGCTCCAGAGCATCGGGATCTACCGTGCTTCCGGCCACGAGCATTTCGTCGGCTGTCTGGTCATCCCCGTCTTCGACGAGGCCGGCAACGTCGCCGAGATCTACGGCCGCCGCATCGACGACCCCGCGAAGAGCGGCGCACCGAAGCACCTCTACCTCCCTGGAGCCCATCGCGGCGTCTTCAACGCCGCGGGGCTGAAGGGCCGGAAGGAAGTCATCCTCTGCGAGGCCCTCATCGACGCCCTCACCTTCTGGTCCGCCGGCTTCCGCAACGTCACGGCGAGCTACGGCGTCGAGGGCTTCACGACCGATCACCTGGCCCTCTTCCAGCGCGAAGCCGTCGAGCATGTCCTCATCGCCTACGACCGCGACGAAGCCGGCGACAGAGCCGCCGAGGCCCTCGGCAAGAAGCTCGGCGCCTGCGGCATCGCCACCTCGCGCGTCCTCTTCCCGAAAGGGATGGACGCCAACGACTACGCCCGCAAGGTGACGCCGCCGGAGAAGTCTCTCGGCCTTCTCCTCCGCAGCGCCGAGTGGAAGGGCGCTACGAGCGGCCGGCGGCGGCCGCCACCGTACCCGTACCCGCGACAGCAGCTAAAGAATCTTCTTTAGCCGCCGCGGAGCCCGCGGGCGCATTCGCGCCCGCGGCTCCGGCGATCCCGGAAGAAGCCGCTAAAGAAGAAAAGATCGGCGAGCTCGTCAACGACGACGAGGCTCTCTTCCGCTACGAAGACCGGAGCTACCGCGTCCGTGGCCTGAAGAAGGCGCTTCGGAGCGGAGGTCTTTCCGTCAGCGTCGAGGCCCGCCGCGAGGGCGACCTCTTCGCGCCTCCTCGCCTCTGTCGGGCTGGTTTCTCGACCGCTTCGACTTCGTCTCCTCGCGCCAGAGGACCCTCTTCGAGAAGCAGGCCTCCCACGAGATGGGCGTGAAGGCCGACGTCGTCCGCTGGGACCTCGGCCGCATCCTGCGCTCTCTCGAAGAGCTGCAGCGGAAGGCCCTGGCCGAGGCGCTCAAGCCGTCGACGCCGGCCCACGTCATGACCGAGGAGGAGAGGGCCGAGGCGCTCGAGCTGCTCACGAGCGAGGACCTCGTCTCCCGCATCCTCGCCGACTACGAGAGCTGCGGCGCCGTCGGCGAGGAGACCAACAAGCTCCTCGGCTACTTCGCAGCCGTCTCCCGCAAGCTCGCCCGCCCCCTCGCCGTCATCGTCCGCTCCAGCTCCGCCGCGGGCAAGACGGCCCTGATGGAAGCCGTCCTGGCGCTCGTCCCGAAGGAGGACCGCGAGAAGTACTCGGCCCTCTCCGAGCACTCCCTCTTCTATTTCGAAGGGAAGGACTTCAAAAACAAGATCCTCGCCATCGTCGAAGAGGAAGGGGCGCAGAAGGCGGCCTACGCCTTGAAGCTCCTCCAGAGCGAAGGCGAGATCACCATCGCCTCCACCGGCAAGGATCCCGGCACCGGCAAGCTCGTCACCAAGGAGTACCACGTCGAAGGGCCGGTCATGATCATCCTGGCCACGACGGCCGTGGAGGTCGACGAGGAGCTCCTCAACCGCGCCATCGTCCTGACCGTCGACGAGGTCGCGAGCAGACCCGGCGCATCCACAAGCTCCAGCGCGAGAGCCAGACGCTGGAGGGCCTCTTCTCCCGCGAGGAGCGCGAGGAGATCTACCGCCGCCACCACAACGCGCAGAGGCTTCTGCGCCCCCTCCACGTCATCAACCCTTACGTCCGCGAGCTGACCTTCCTCGACGACCGGACGCGCACCCGGCGCGATCACGTCAAGTACCTCACCCTCATCGAGTCGATCGCGCTCCTCCACCAGTACCAGAGGTCCGTCAAAGCCGAGACGCGCTTCGGGCGGACGAAGGAGTACATCGAGGTCCTCCCCTCCGACATCGTCCTCGCCAACCGTCTCGCGGCCGAGGTCCTCGGCCGCTCGCTCGACGCTCGAGTACGTCCTCGTCCACCGCGGAGGCCGGGGCCAGAGCTTCGTCTACGAGCTCCTCTATGACGGCCAGGGGCAGGACGGGGAGCCCTTCCTCATCGGCCTCTGCGACGCCGAGACCCTCACCGGCAAGAGGCCCGAACCCATGCGTACGTCCACGACTTCCGCGGGCTCGGAGGCCACCTCCGCGGGTGGTTTCGGGGGGCCTTTGGGGGGGCCTTTCGGGGCCTTCCGTGGTCCCGTCCATCGTGCCGGAGGTCGCTCCCCATGCGGCTTTGGCGGCGATGGCGGCCGAGGCGGGCGGAAATGGAGATAAGGGGCCTCTCCTGAAAGCGTACGCACAGGCGGACCGTAGTCACATGCCCGGACCGGCGCGGCCTACGTCCTGCGAACGCCGGCCCTCGCGCGGGGGCTCTGATGGCGCGCAAGGGGCAGAAGAAGTCCTGGCCCTTTCTCGACCCCCACCGACCCCCGAGGGGATGCCAGGTCCTGCGGCTCCTGTGGCTCGATGCCCTGAGGACCCGCGGCTACTCCGACCCCTACGTCCAGAACTGCGAGAGTGCCCTCGGGGCCTTCATCCTCTGGGCCCAGGAGCGCGGCATCACGAAGGCGCGCGAGGTGACGCGGCCGATTCTCGAGAGCTACCAGCGCTGGCTCTTCCACTATCGGCGCGAGACGGAAGAGGGGGACGAGCCGCTGTCGCTCCGAACGCAGGCTGAGCGCCTCTCGGCGCTGAAGGGCTTCTTCAAGTGGCTGGCCCGCTCCGGCTACCTCCTCGCCAACCCCGCTTCGGAGATGGAGCTGCCACGCATCCCTCCACGAAGGCCGCCCGAGGTCCTCTCCGTGGCCGAGGTGGAACGCGTCCTCGCGCAGCCCGATCTCGAGATGCCGATGGGGCTGAGGGACCGGGCGATCCTGGAGGTCTTCTACTCGACGGGGATGAGAAGGAAGGAGCTGTCGCGCCTCCTCGTCTCCGACGTCAACGCCGAGGCGGGGATCGTCCGTATCCGGCACGGCAAGGGGAAGAGGGAGCGGATCATCCCGATCGGCACGCGGGCTCTGGCGTGGATCGCGGGCTATGTGCGGAACGCCAGGCCCCAGCTCGTAGCCACGCCCGACGACGGGACGCTCTTCCTCACCGTCAGCGGCAAGCCCTTCTGGCCCGACAACCTCACGGACCTCGTGAGGCGGTATGTCGAGGAGTCGGGCGTGGGCAAGCCTGGCTCCTGCCACCTCTTCCGCCACACGGTGGCGACCCTGATGCTCGAGAACGGCGCCGACATCCGCTTCATCCAGGAGATGCTCGGCCACGCCACCCTCCAGGCCACCGAGATCTACACCCACGTCTCCATCCGCGCCCTCAAGGAGATCCACGCCGCCACGCACCCGGGGCGGGACTGGGGCGGCGGCGCGGACGAGAGGGACGAGGCCGAAGAAGGGGTCGGAGAGCCGTCTATTCCACCCCAGAGCCTCTTATGCCGCCCGCCCGCACCACCCCTGACCCCGCCCGCGCCGCCGCTTGACACGCGGGCACGTGCACGTGTCTTCTCAAGGAGGAAACGATGTCCGAGACACCTCTTTCGGCCCGACAGATCCGGCACGGCAAAGCCGTAAGCGGCGCAGAAGCGCCGCCTGGAGCGCGCCGCTGCCCCGCAGGGGCGCGGCCGTGAGCCGGAGCCTCCGGGTGGCCGACCTTTTCTCCGGCGCCGGCGGGCTGTCGGAAGGGTTTCGGCAGGCCGGCTACAAGATCATCGCCGGTACCGACGTCGACCCGGACGCCTGCGCCACCTATGCCCTCAACTTCCCCGAGGCGGTGACGGTCTGCGGCGACATCCGCGAAAAGGGCGTGAGGCGCGCGCTGCTGGAAGCCGCCGCGGGAGCGGACATCGTCGTCGGCGGCCCGCCGTGCCAGGCCTTCTCCCAGGTCCGCAACCACCGCCGGCTCATCGAGGACCCGCGCAACTCTCTCTATCGCGAATTCGTGAGGACCGTCGCAGAGCTCGAGCCGATGGCCTTCGTGATGGAAAACGTCCCAGGGCTCGAGCAGATGGGCGTCAAGGAGCAGGTCCTGGAGGACCTCGCGCAGAAGGGTGCGTACCAGGTCTCGTCCAGGGTCCTCGATGCCGCGGACTTTGGCGTCCCGCAGACCCGCCGGCGCATCGTCTTCACCGGGATCCGCTCGGGCCTCGGGCTCCGAGCCTCCCGTGCTGCGGGGATCCGGGGCGACGGCCGCCTTCTCGCTCGAGCGGCGCAACGGCAGCGGCCCCGTCCGCTACGAGGTCACCGAGCAGCCCAGCCTCTTCAGCTTCATGGAGAAGCTCCGTAACCCGGATGACCCTTCCTTCGTCACGGCCGAGCAGGCGATCGGCGACCTTGCGGGGCGCAAGGCTGGAGACAAGCGGGAAGAGATTCCCGCGGACGAGCTGCCGGCGCCGTCCTCGGCGTACCAGCGGGAGATGCGGGAGCGGCTCGGCGGCGCTCTCCTCAACACCAGCGTCCCGTGGATCAACGCCGACACCGAGATCCGCCTCTCGGCCCTGCCGCCCGGCGGCAACTTCCGCGACCTGCCCGAGGAGATGACCGAGCGCTACCTGACCGGCAACCTCTGGGGCCCGCACAACGGGACCGGGCGGCTCGGCCGGCAGCACTACTACGCCTATCGCCGGCTCCATCCGGGCATGTGGTCCTGGACCCTGAACACCAAGGCCGACTCCGTCTACCACTACCGCGACAAGCGGGCGCTGAGCGTGCGCGAGTTTGCTCGGCTCCAGTCCTTCCCCGACCGCTTCGTCTTCACGACCGACCCCCGACGCGGGGAGCTGCCGGGCCGCATCGAAGGCGGCGCCGGCCACTCCCGCTACCGCCAGGCCGGCAACGCCGTGCCCCCACTGCTCGCGCGCGCCATCGCCGTGTCGCTCGCCGAGCGTCTCGCCGCCGGGAGGCGCATGCGTAAGACCGCGTGAAGAAAGAGCTCGAGCCCGCCGAGATCCAGAGAGCCTTCGGATCGGAGAGCCGCCGCCAGATGCTGGAGGAGTACTTCGGCAAGGCGGGCAAGGTGACGCCGGCCAACGCCTGGAAGCACGTCTACCGGCTCCTGCTCTGGACCGACCGGACGACGGGCCTGGCCCACTGCTACGAGAGCGACAAGGCGCAGCCCGGCCGGCCCTGGTACGCCCGCTCGCTCGCCTTCCACGACTGGGTCTCTGAAGGTCTCGGCGCCGCTCCGGGCGACCTCGGCGCCGAAGTCGACTGGCTCTTCACCCGGGGAACCGAGCGGCTTGCCGCGGTCATCGCCCGCCGGCAGGCCGAGAGGACCGGCCGTGCGGCCGAACAGCGTGCACCGTACGACGGCCGCGGCTTCCCCGAGCCGGGCGAGGACCCGGCGCTCGAGTCGCTCGTGCGCGAGGAACTGGCGCCGTGGCTCCCGTCGCCGCCGCCACCGGCCGCCATGAGGAAGCTGACGCAGCGGATCCGGACGCACCTGGCGCAGGAGAACAAGCGCAAGAACCTCGTCGGCGAAGGCTTCGAAGATGTCCTCGGCTCACTCATCGGCCGGCTTCCGGGTGCCGCGAAGATGAAGGTGAACGGCCGGCCGGTGCTGCACAGCCTTCCCGGTTTCCGGCCGCCGCCGGGCAACGAGAAACCGCGGAAGGTCGACCTGGCCGTCATCGGGCCGGGCAAGCGCCGTGTCCTCGTGAGCGCCAAGTGGAGCGTCCGCGCCGACCGTGAGGAGCAGTTTGGCGTGGACTTCGAAGCGTACGCGCGGCTCGAAGACGCCGGCCGCGACTTCGACTTCGTCCTCATCACGAACGAATTCGATGCCGCGCGCCTGAACGCCGCCTGCGAGCGGCGGCGGCAAAACGCCACGCTCTTCACCTCCGTCGTCCATGGAACCCCCGCCGGGCCGCTCGCCGCCTACGGCGAGAGCTCCCGGGCTCGGCGGCGAAGCTGGCCGAGCACGTGAAGAGCGGCCGCCTGATGAGCCTGGAGCGCTGGCTCTCCAAGCTCATCGGCTGAGAGGCGGCGCGCAGGGGCGCGCCGCACGGGGAGCGCCGTGGCCGACGTCTTCACCCGCGAGAAGCGCTCGGAGGTGATGGCCGCGATCCGGGCCAAGGACACGAAGCCCGAGATCGCCGTCCGCCGCGCACTCCACGCGATGGGCTACCGCTTCCGCCTCCACGCCGCCGCCCTGCCTGGGCGGCCCGACATCGTTATGAAGAGGCTCGGCCTCATCGTGCAGGTGAAGGGCTGCTTCTGGCACGGGCACCGTTGCCTGAAGGGCCGCGTCCCCGGGCTCCATCGCCGCTACTGGCTCGAGAAGATCGCGGGGAACAAGGCGCGCGACGCTCGCAACGAGAGGAAGCTCCGGGCCACGGGCTGGTCGGTGAAGACGATCTGGGAGTGCCGCGTAAGGCGCTCGAGCCCGGAGGAGCTCCGCGCGAGTCTCACGAAGGTCCTGCGCCAAGCCGAACTGCGGGGCGGGCGGTAGACTGGCCGCATCGTGCAGAACATCGTCGCCGAGCCGAGCCTGGGGACGGCCTACGCAGCACCGGCGCCCGCCTGTTATCCCGGAAACTCGCATCGGGGCTTTCGACTTCTCCGCGGCCACGTGCACCGAGCCTCTGGGGTACGGAAGTGCCGATGGGCAGCGGGCTTGCGGGGATTCCTGGCCGGGGGATGACGGAGGATCTCTTCCTCTTCACTCAGGAAGATCCGGTGCAGGATCGGTGGCGTGAGTTCATCGTCCAGCAGGACTCTGCGTACGCATACGTCTGGAATGCACCCACGGCCTTCAAGGACCCGATGGGTCTCTATACCTTGGGTGACGGAGTTCCCTCGCTCACTCCCGATGGGGACTTCTTCATGAACTGTCTCGAGATCTGCACGGGCCGGCCGATAACGGTGACAGCGTCCTCGAACGGACGGCATGCAGACCCGGGGCACGCCGGAGGCACCTCATTCGACATCCGGCCTAATGGAGCTCCTTCGAAGACGGTGTTCTGTTGCGCGCGATTCTGCGGCGCGCCCTACGTGCTGGACGAGCGGACCAGAAAGACGAAGTTCGGTACCGGAGCGCATTACCACTTCCAGCTGGTGCCGCCGAGGAAGCCTCGACCTTCGGCCCCCAACTCGATTCCACCCTGCCCCGGCGACTGCCCGCCGATTCCGTAAAGGAGGGGCCGAAGAGATGCTTTCGCTCGCCGTTTCTGTCGCGCTCTGCATTGGTGCTGCCGGGGCCATCGAGGATCCTTGCGCACAAGCGGGTCCGGCTTCGCTCTGGCGTGCCGTCCAGGCACAGTACTCGACGTACAGACTGAACTCGCTGTCAGACCTCTCTGAGCATGAGCGAAAGCTCTACGAATCGGAGAACGCAGGGTCGTGCCCCGGCGTCGCAAAGGCTGATTTCTTCGGCGACAAGGTGACTTCCTATGCACTGATCTTGAGGTCCGGGAAAGAGGCGATCGTCATCACGGCACGACATGCCGCGAGAGGATGGCAGCTGGTCGAGGTCGATCGAATCCCAGATGGCTCCGTTTCGGCGGTGTTTGCTGAACCCAAGGGCACTTTCGAGGATGTTGCTACGGGAGAGAGGCGCTCAAGCAAGCACGCGGTCGTCCACGTGGTTAAGTACGAAAGCTCCTCGATCGTCTACATCTTGGAGGACTCAGCATTCCATCCAGTCTTCCTCAAGGACTGAAGCGGCGCGAAGTCTGAACCGACCGCTGACCTCCCCGGAGGCCACGACGCCCCGAAGGAGCCGCCGAGGGGAGCCCGAAAGGGCGACCCCGGCGGCTCCGGCGCGCGGGCGAGGAAGGTACGGGCGCGAGCACGGCGCGTGCCGGGGCCCCTCCTCGGACCTCCCTCCGGCACGCGCCGAGCAGCGCCCCGCGAGCCCAAACGCGTTTGGGCCGCGCCGGCCAAATGAGGCGCTCCGTTTCACTACGCGCAGGCCCCGCGCGCCTCCGGGGCATCGCCTCCGCTCGCTGATCGCTCGCTGCGGCGAGCCCTGCGGCCTAACAGAGTTAGGCCGACACCGCCGTGGTCGTACGGTGCGCGCGCCGCGCGGTCGCTGAAGGGCCTGTCAACGGCTCTCGCGAACGCGCCGCCGCACGCGCCTCTGGTGCTCGCGAGCTGCGCTCCTCGGCCCGGCGGCGTCGCGGGCGAGAGCCGCGCCAGGCCGTACTTCAGCGGAGGCGGCGCTGCGAGCGCCGCGGCTCTGAAGCGCTGGCACTGCGGGCGCGAAGATCGGGGCGCGGACCTCTGCGCGCCGCGCTTCGCTGCGGTGCTCGAGCACCGCGCCCCGAGCGCCCTCGCGCCAGCGCGGCCGGAGGCCGCCCGGGAGCGGCTAAGGAAAGAAGCCTCGCGGCCCTCTTCGCCGTACGTCTTCTGCATCGAAGGGCTCGCAGGCAGACAACGTCTGCCGCGGAGGCCTCGTTGGCTAACGTTTTCTGCCACTTTCTCGGCGACGTCGCTTTCGTCGTCGAGCCTGCTCCTCACCGAGGAGATGCCGCTGCATCTCCTCATAGCCGAGATGGGGCCGAAGGGGCGGGCCTTGTCCAGGGCGAGCGCAGCTCGCCGCGAAGCGGCCGAAGGCCCTGGACAAGGCCCGCCCCGAAGGCCACCCGGGGTCCGTGCGCCCCGGTCCTCGGCCGTCAAGGAACCGGCTCTACGAGCCTCGCGCTGCGCGCGTCCTTGACCGCCTGCGGGCCGGAGCGCGTCGTCTCTGATATCGCGGAGCCCTTGCGGTCTCCGCGTCGACGATGTCGCCGCGGGGGCTCGACGAGGACGGCACGCTCGAGCTGCTTTCTTCCTTTCGCTGCCGCTCTCGTCGGTCTCGTCCTCGTCGTCCTCGTCGGTGTCCGCCCTGGCGGGAGGCTGCGCGCGCGAAGGTGCCCGAGCGCGGGCCTGCGGCCCGCGCGAGAGGACCGCAGCGCGGCCGAGCGGCCGCACTGCCAGGGCCTTGAGCGCCGCGCCGCAAGGGGCCGCCTTTGAAGGGATGCCCGGCGCGGGGGCTGCGCGGGCGCGCCAAGGCCCGAGCAGTGAACGCGCAGGGGCTTGGCGTGCCCGGCCTCGCAGCCCGCGTGACGGGCCTTTAGCTGCTCGCGCGGCCGTGAAGCGGAAGCTGAGCTTCCGTAGGCCGTGCGCTCCCTACACCCGCGGGCGGTGACGGTCGCAACTTGTTCGACCGCAGGGCGCGCCGTGCGCGCCCCGGAGGCGGGAGGCCCGCCCCCTCGCCGCTGCGCGGCGAGGGACATGGCTGACTCCGGGCCGCCGAAGTGCACTTCGGCGGAAGCGGCCCGGCCCGGACGCGGCGGCGCGAAGCGCCGGGACACGGAGGCCGCCCTCGGCCGCAGTGACGCGGCCGGGACGGGATGCAAGGGACGTGACGGGCGGGAGGCCGGGAGGGCCCGCCCGGCGCGACGCTCGCAGAGGGTCCGGCTCGACCGGGCCTTCCGCCGGAGCCGCCCGCGGGTGCCCTTTCGTGCTCTGGTGCTCTGCGCGCCCTGGCGCCACGCGAGACGTGTCGTGCAGCGGTTTCCTAAACCGCGTGCCGGCGGCGGTCAGTCCTGTGGCGGTGGCGGGGGAAAGACTGCTTCGGACGTGAGGGCTGCCCGCGTCTCCACCAACGCCGCCAGATGGCTGAACGTGGCGATCTCGAGATGCGACAGCCTGAACGGCCGATACGGGAGATCGAGAGTCCACGCCTGGCCCACGAAGAGCTGTGTCCCCGGCTCCTGTCGCGGCTCACCGAGCCGCTTTCCTCCGGGCTCGTAGTCCGCAACCCAGAGCCGGCCATCTGGAATCACCGTGACCGGCAGGACGACGTATTCGGCGCGATCGCGCTGCCGCACGAGATCCAGCGTGACGTCCTGCGCTGAGGCGATGGCCTGCGCGACCTTCTCGAAGACATCGCGGTCGGAGCTGACGATCTCACCGGGCTGTCCCGGAGCCCGCCCCACCTGGTCGATCCGCTTCCCGACCGGCTGGCCCTCGGGATAGAGGCCCTCGGCCTGTTTGAGGATGTGGAGATCGGTGACCGGAGGGACGGTGCTGCCGCGAAGCGGCTCGTAGCGGATGACCGTGTGGAAGGCCTCCTCGGTGCGGCGTGGCACGCGGTGCACGACGAGGGGGTAGAAGTCCCGGATGTTTTTGCACTCGGCGCAGAGGACGAGGCAGGCCCGCCCTTGCGACTTGCGGGCCCGGATATCGAACTGCCGCGCTTTCCCTGTGACGGGATCGGTATAGGTCCCGCCGTGCTCACACTTGAAGCCGAGGCGCTCGAGCTCGGAGAGGACCTCCATCTCGAAGGCGAAGTCGGAGACCCCTTCCAGGTACTCCTTGATGTCCGCGGCCCCGATCGCTTCTTCTTTGAGCTTCACGCGTGCCGTCTCACCCGACGATCTTCCGGATCTTGCCCTGGGCGATGAGGGCGTCGACGAGCTTGATGGCGGTCTCCTGGTCGTCCTTGGGGAGCTGCTCGAGCTCGCGGAAGCGGCGCAGGAGGCGGAGATTCTTGACGTGGGCCTCGTCGGGGACGACCTCGCCGAAGAGCTGGTCGAGGGAGACCTGGAGGGTGCGGGCGATCTGGAGGACCTTGCCGACGGTCGGGAAATTGACGCCGGTCTCGTACTTGGAGACCTGGATGTAGTGGACGCCGACGGCGGCGCCGAGCTCCTTCTGGGAGAGGCCGCGCTTCTTGCGGATCTCCTGGAGCCGGCGCCCGAAGGTGAGGGCCTCGGTGGAGCTGGGCATCAGCAGCAAGGTAGCGCCGGTTTCCAGAAGGGCCTTGCTCATCGGGCTTGAGTTTCGCTAAAGACTTAGTCTAGAGTCAAGCGTTAATAGAAAGTCTTTCCCGCCAGCCTCTCTTGACAGGGTCGGGCGGGAAGGCGGGAACGGAGGTGCCCGATGCCCCGAATCCCCGACGAGCTTCTGGCGCGCATCAAGCAGGAGGTCCCGCTGGCGGAGCTGATCGGGCGCCGGGTGGCGCTCAAACCCCACGGCGAGAACCTCCTCGGCCTCTGCCCGAACCACCCCGACAAAACTCCCTCTCTGGTCGTCACGCCGTCGAAGGGCCTGTGGCACTGCATGGGCGCGTGCCAGACGGGCGGCACGGCGATCGACTGGGTGATGAAGAGCGAGGGCGTCAGCTTCCGCCACGCGGCCGACGTCCTCCTCTCGGAATTCTTCGCGCTCGAGTCCTCGCGCCTCTCACCTCCGAAGCGCTCCACCGTCCGCACCCTCGCCTCGCCCGTGGAGCCGGAAGCCTCGGAGGAAGAAGCGAAGCGCCAGGTCGTCGCCTACTACCACGAGACACTCAGGGAGAGCCCCGAAGCCCTCGCGTATCTCGAGCGGCGCGGCCTCACGCATCCCGACCTCACGAACCACTTCCAGCTCGGCTTCTCCAACCGCACCCTCGGCCTGCGCCTGCCCCCTGATCAATCGCAAGGCCGGCTACGAGATCCGGACGAAGCTCCAGAGCATCGGGATCTACCGTGCTTCCGGCCACGAGCATTTCGTCGGCTGTCTGGTCATCCCCGTCTTCGACGAGGCCGGCAACGTCGCCGAGATCTACGGCCGCCGCATCGACGACCCCGCGAAGAGCGGCGCACCGAAGCACCTCTACCTCCCCGGAGCCCATCGCGGCGTCTTCAACGCCGCGGGGCTGAAGGGCCGGAAGGAAGTCATCCTCTGCGAGGCCCTCATCGACGCCCTCACCTTCTGGTCCGCCGGCTTCCGCAACGTCACGGCGAGCTACGGCGTCGAGGGCTTCACGACCGATCACCTGGCCCTCTTCCAGCGCGAAGCCGTCGAGCATGTCCTCATCGCCTACGACCGCGACGAAGCCGGCGACAGAGCCGCCGAGGCCCTCGGCAAGAAGCTCGGCGCCTGCGGCATCGCCACCTCGCGCGTCCTCTTCCCGAAAGGGATGGACGCCAACGACTACGCCCGCAAGGTGACGCCGCCGGAGAAGTCTCTCGGCCTTCTCCTCCGCAGCGCCGAGTGGAAGGGCGCCGGCGAGCGGCCGGCGGCGGCCGCCACCGTACCCGTACCCGCGACAGCAGCTAAAGAATCTTCTTTAGCCGCCGCGGAGCCCGCGGGCGCATTCGCGCCCGCGGCTCCGGCGATCCCGGAAGAAGCCGCTAAAGAAGAAAGATCGGCGAGCTCGTCAACGACGACGAGGCTCTCTTCCGCTACGAAGACCGGAGCTACCGCGTCCGTGGCCTGAAGAAGGCGCTTCGGAGCGGAGGTCTTTCCGTCAGCGTCGAGGCCCGCCGCGAGGGCGACCTCTTCGCGCCTCCCTCGCCTCTGTCGGGCTGGTTTCTCGACCGCTTCGACTTCGTCTCCTCGCGCCAGAGGACCCTCTTCGAGAAGCAGGCCTCCCACGAGATGGGCGTGAAGGCCGACGTCGTCCGCTGGGACCTCGGCCGCATCCTGCGCTCTCTCGAAGAGCTGCAGCGGAAGGCCCTGGCCGAGGCGCTCAAGCCGTCGACGCCGGCCCACGTCATGACCGAGGAGGAGAGGGCCGAGGCGCTCGAGCTGCTCACGAGCGAGGACCTCGTCTCCCGCATCCTCGCCGACTACGAGGCTGCGGCGCCGTCGGCGAGGAGACCAACAAGCTCCTCGGCTACTTCGCAGCCGTCTCCCGCAAGCTCGCCCGCCCCTCGCCGTCATCGTCCGCTCCAGCTCCGCCGCGGGCAAGACGGCCCTGATGAAGCCGTCCTGGCGCTCGTCCCGAAGGAGGACCGCGAGAAGTACTCGGCCCTCTCCGAGCACTCCCTCTTCTATTTCGAAGGGAAGGACTTCAAAAACAAGATCCTCGCCATCGTCGAAGAGGAAGGGGCGCAGAAGGCGGCCTACGCCTTGAAGCTCCTCCAGAGCGAAGGCGAGATCACCATCGCCTCCACCGGCAAGGATCCCGGCACCGGCAAGCTCGTCACCAAGGAGTACCACGTCGAAGGGCCGGTCATGATCATCCTGGCCACGACGGCCGTGGAGGTCGACGAGGAGCTCCTCAACCGCGCCATCGTCCTGACCGTCGACGAGGGTCGCGAGCAGACCCGGCGCATCCACAAGCTCCAGCGCGAGAGCCAGACGCTGGAGGGCCTCTTCTCCCGCGAGGAGCGCGAGGAGATCTACCGCCGCCACCACAACGCGCAGAGGCTTCTGCGCCCCCTCCACGTCATCAACCCTTACGTCCGCGAGCTGACCTTCCTCGACGACCGGACGCGCACCCGGCGCGATCACGTCAAGTACCTCACCCTCATCGAGTCGATCGCGCTCCTCCACCAGTACCAGAGGTCCGTCAAAGCCGAGACGCGCTTCGGGCGGACGAAGGAGTACATCGAGGTGCTCCCCTCCGACATCGTCCTCGCCAACCGTCTCGCGGCCGAGGTCCTCGGCCGCTCGCTCGACGAGCTGCCGCCGCAGACGCGGCGGCTCCTGGAGCTGCTCGACGGGATGGTCACCGAGACGGCCGGCAAGAACGGCGTCGAGAGGGCCGACCTGCGCTTCACGATCCGCGACATCCGGCGCGCCACGGGCTGGAGCCACGACCAGGTCTGGCGGCACATGCAGCGGCTCGTCTTTCTCGAGTACGTCCTCGTCCACCGCGGAGGCCGGGGCCAGAGCTTCGTCTACGAGCTCCTCTATGACGGCCAGGGCAGGACGGGGAGCCCTTCCTCATCGGCCTCTGCGACGCCGAGACCCTCACCGGCAAGAGGCCCGAACCCATGCGTACGTCCACGACTTCCGCGGGCTCGGAGGCCACCTCCGCGGGTGGTTTCGGGGGGCCTTTGGGGGCCTTTCGGGGGCCTTCCGTGGTCCCGTCCATCGTGCCGGAGGTCGCTCCCCATGCGGCTTTGGCGGCGATGGCGGCCGAGGCGGGCGGAAATGGAGATAAGGGGCCTCTCCTGAAAGCGTACGCACAGGCGGACCGTAGTCACATGCCCGGACCGGCGCGGCCCTACGTCCTGCGAACGCCGGCCCTCGCGCGGGGGCTCTGATGGCGCGCAAGGGGCAGAAGAAGTCCTGGCCCTTTCTCGACCCCACCGACCCCGAGGGGATGCCGGTCCTGCGGCTCCTGTGGCTCGATGCCCTGAGGACCCGCGGCTACTCCGACCCCTACGTCCAGAACTGCGAGAGTGCCCTCGGGGCCTTCATCCTCTGGGCCCAGGAGCGCGGCATCACGAAGGCGCGCGAGGTGACGCGGCCGATTCTCGAGAGCTACCAGCGCTGGCTCTTCCACTATCGGCGCGAGACGGAAGAGGGGGACGAGCCGCTGTCGCTCCGAACGCAGGCTGAGCGCCTCTCGGCGCTGAAGGGCTTCTTCAAGTGGCTGGCCCGCTCCGGCTACCTCCTCGCCAACCCCGCTTCGGAGATGGAGCTGCCACGCATCCTCCACGAAGGCCGCCCGAGGTCCTCTCCGTGGCCGAGGTGGAACGCGTCCTCGCGCAGCCCGATCTCGAGATGCCGATGGGGCTGAGGACCGGGCGATCCTGGAGGTCTTCTACTCGACGGGGATGAGAAGGAAGGAGCTGTCGCGCCTCCTCGTCTCCGACGTCAACGCCGAGGCGGGGATCGTCCGTATCCGGCACGGCAAGGGGAAGAGGAGCGGATCATCCCGATCGGCACGCGGGCTCTGGCGTGGATCGCGGGCTATGTGCGGAACGCCAGGCCCCAGCTCGTAGCCACGCCCGACGACGGGACGCTCTTCCTCACCGTCAGCGGCAAGCCCTTCTGGCCCGACAACCTCACGGACCTCGTGAGGCGGTATGTCGAGGAGTCGGGCGTGGGCAAGCCTGGCTCCTGCCACCTCTTCCGCCACACGGTGGCGACCCTGATGCTCGAGAACGGCGCCGACATCCGCTTCATCCAGGAGATGCTCGGCCACGCCACCCTCCAGGCCACCGAGATCTACACCCACGTCTCCATCCGCGCCCTCAAGGAGATCCACGCCGCCACGCACCCGGGGGCGGGACTGGGGGCGGCGGCGCGGACGAGAGGGGACGAGGCCGAAGAAGGGGTCGGAGAGCCGTCTATTCCACCCCCAGAGCCTCTTATGCCGCCCGCCCGCACCACCCCCTGACCCCGCCCGCGCCGCCGCTTGACACGCGGGCACGTGCACGTGTCTTCTCAAGGAGGAAACGATGTCCGAGACACCTCTTTCGGCCCGACAGATCCGGCACGGCAAGCCGCCGGCGGCGCAGAAGCGCCGCCTGGAGCGCGCCGCTGCCCCGCAGGGGGCGCGGCCGTGAGCCGGAGCCTCCGGGTGGCCGACCTTTTCTCCGGCGCCGGCGGGCTGTCGGAAGGGTTTCGGCAGGCCGGCTACAAGATCATCGCCGGTACCGACGTCGACCCGGACGCCTGCGCCACCTATGCCCTCAACTTCCCCGAGGCGGTGACGGTCTGCGGCGACATCCGCGAAAAGGGCGTGAGGCGCGCGCTGCTGGAAGCCGCCGCGGGAGCGGACATCGTCGTCGGCGGCCCGCCGTGCCAGGCCTTCTCCCAGGTCCGCAACCACCGCCGGCTCATCGAGGACCCGCGCAACTCTCTCTATCGCGAATTCGTGAGGACCGTCGCAGAGCTCGAGCCGATGGCCTTCGTGATGGAAAACGTCCCAGGGCTCGAGCAGATGGGCGCCAAGGAGCAGGTCCTGGAAGACCTCGCGCAGAAGGGTGCGTACCAGGTCGCGGCCAGGGTCCTCGACGCCGCGGACTTCGGCGTGCCCCAGACGCGCCGGCGGATCGTCTTCACCGGAATCCGCTCGGGCCTCGGGCTCGAGCCTCCCGTGCTGCGGGGATCCGGGGCGACGGCCGCCTTCTCGCTCGAGCGGCGCAACGGCAGCGGCCCCGTCCGCTACGAGGTCACCGAGCAGCCCAGCCTCTTCAGCTTCATGGAGAAGCTCCGTAACCCGGATGACCCTTCCTTCGTCACGGCCGAGCAGGCGATCGGCGACCTTGCGGGGCGCAAGGCTGGAGACAAGCGGGAAGAGATTCCCGCGGACGAGCTGCCGGCGCCGTCCTCGGCGTACCAGCGGGAGATGCGGGAGCGGCTCGGCGGCGCTATCCTCAACACCAGCGTCCCGTGGATCAACGCCGACACCGAGATCCGCCTCTCGGCCCTGCCGCCCGGCGGCAACTTCCGCGACCTGCCCGAGGAGATGACCGAGCGCTACCTGACCGGCAACCTCTGGGGCCCGCACAACGGGACCGGGCGGCTCGGCCGGCAGCACTACTACGCCTATCGCCGGCTCCATCCGGGCATGTGGTCCTGGACCCTGAACACCAAGGCCGACTCCGTCTACCACTACCGCGACAAGCGGGCGCTGAGCGTGCGCGAGTTTGCTCGGCTCCAGTCCTTCCCCGACCGCTTCGTCTTCACGACCGACCCCCGACGCGGGAGCTGCCGGGCCGCATCGAAGGCGGCGCCGGCCACTCCTGCTACCGCCAGGCCGGCAACGCCGTGCCCCCACTGCTCGCGCGCGCCATCGCCGTGTCGCTCGCCGAGCGTCTCGCCGCCGGGAGGCGCATGCGTAAGACCGCGTGAAGAAAGAGCTCGAGCCCGCCGAGATCCAGAGAGCCTTCGGATCGGAGAGCCGCCGCCAGATGCTGGAGGAGTACTTCGGCAAGGCGGGCAAGGTGACGCCGGCCAACGCCTGGAAGCACGTCTACCGGCTCCTGCTCTGGACCGACCGGACGACGGGCCTGGCCCACTGCTACGAGAGCGACAAGGCGCAGCCCGGCCGGCCCTGGTACGCCCGCTCGCTCGCCTTCCACGACTGGGTCTCTGAAGGTCTCGGCGCCGCTCCGGGCGACCTCGGCGCCGAAGTCGACTGGCTCTTCACCCGGGGAACCGAGCGGCTTGCCGCGGTCATCGCCCGCCGGCAGGCCGAGAGGACCGGCCGTGCGGCCGAACAGCGTGCACCGTACGACGGCCGCGGCTTCCCCGAGCCGGGCGAGGACCCGGCGCTCCGGGAGTCGCTCGTGCGCGAGGAACTGGCGCCGTGGCTCCCGTCGCCGCCGCCACCGGCCGCCATGAGGAAGCTGACGCAGCGGATCCGGACGCACCTGGCGCAGGAGAACAAGCGCAAGAACCTCGTCGGCGAAGGCTTCGAAGATGTCCTCGGCTCACTCATCGGCCGGCTTCCGGGTGCCGCGAAGATGAAGGTGAACGGCCGGCCGGTGCTGCACAGCCTTCCCGGTTTCCGGCCGCCGCCGGGCAACGAGAAACCGCGGAAGGTCGACCTGGCCGTCATCGGGCCGGGCAAGCGCCGTGTCCTCGTGAGCGCCAAGTGGAGCGTCCGCGCCGACCGTGAGGAGCAGTTTGGCGTGGACTTCGAAGCGTACGCGCGGCTCGAAGACGCCGGCCGCGACTTCGACTTCGTCCTCATCACGAACGAATTCGATGCCGCGCGCCTGAACGCCGCCTGCGAGCGGCGGCGGCAAAACGCCACGCTCTTCACCTCCGTCGTCCATGTGAACCCCGCCGGGCCGCTCGCCGCCTACGGCGAGAGCTCCCGGGACTCGGCGGCGAAGCTAGCCGAACACGTGAAGAGCGGCCGCCTGATGAGCCTGGAGCGCTGGCTCTCCAAGCTCATCGGCTGAGAGGCGGCGCGCAGGGGCGCGCCGCACGGGGAGCGCCGTGGCCGACGTCTTCACCCGCGAGAAGCGCTCGGAGGTGATGGCCGCGATCCGGGCCAGGACACGAAGCCCGAGATCGCCGTCCGCCGCGCACTCCACGCGATGGGCTACCGCTTCCGCCTCCACGCCGCCGCCCTGCCTGGGCGGCCCGACATCGTTATGAAGAGGCTCGGCCTCATCGTGCAGGTGAAGGGCTGCTTCTGGCACGGGCACCGTTGCCTGAAGGGCCGCGTCCCCGGGCTCCATCGCCGCTACTGGCTCGAGAAGATCGCGGGGAACAAGGCGCGCGACGCTCGCAACGAGAGAGGGAAGCTCCGGGCCACGGGCTGGTCGGTGAAGACGATCTGGGAGTGCCGCGTAAGGCGCTCGAGCCCGGAGGAGCTCCGCGCGAGTCTCACGAAGGTCCTGCGCCAAGCCGAACTGCGGGGCGGGCGGTAGACTGGCCGCATCGTGCAGAACATCGTCGCCGAGCCGAGCCTGGGGACGGCCTACGCAGCACCGGCGCCCGCCTGTTATCCCGAAACTCGCATCGGGGCTTTCGACTTCTCCGCGGCCACGTGCACCGAGCCTCTGGGGTACGGAAGTGCCGATGGGCAGCGGGCTTGCGGGGATTCCTGGCCGGGGATGACGGAGGATCTCTTCCTCTTCATACAGGAAGATCCGAAACGCTGGGCCGATTCTGCCCGCAATCTGTACCGGATGGTCGAGAACCGCCCACTGGATCGAATCGATCCGACCGGGGAGGACTACGTCCCCGTCAGCCCGATCTGGAACCTGGATCCTCGTCCCTATCCCGCCTCGGGCGATACCGGCCGGAATAGCCCGGGCCGGACGTATCTCATTCCCAAGAGGCGGGACCCGGCCTTTCCCTTCTTTCCGATTCCCTTCCCGCCTTTTCCGATGCTCCCCATACCAGTACCCTCAACCCCGCCCTGGTACGACAACGACCACATCTGTACTGACGACGGCTGGAGGAAGGCGCCGATAGGCGGTTTCCTGCTCGGGGGCCGCCTCTGTGGGCCCTTCGTTAGGCCTGACCCTGACTGGACCCCACCGTTTCCTTGCCCGATTCCGAGGTGCCCGAGATGAGACTTACCCTTTTCGTGTTGATTCTGCATGTGGGCACAGGCGTGTACTGGGCGTGGGGCATCCTCACAGAGGCCCCGCAGCTGGGTGACCCGTGGTTCTTCTTGAGCGCGACGAGCCTATCGGCCATCTGCGGGTGGCTTAGCTATCGCCTTGCCCGAGGTAGGCGACCGAGTGCAGTAGGCGTATCGATCACAGGGCCTCTTGCATTTGTCATTGCCTCCTCTGCCATCGAGCCCGTAGCGGATCCGGCGCTCGGATTGATTGCGTCAGGCCTGGCGTACTCCTACTTGGTCCTCTTCTCCCTGTTGCTCTTCGCAGGAACCTGGATAGGCATTTCGGTCGGTGTGATCATGAAGAGTGAGGGCGACGGACTGCCGAAGAGAATCCTGACCGACCTCAGCCGAGTCTTTAGAGCGAGGCGCGTCAATCAGGAGCCGGATGGGGACAGGTCTTGATTTTCCATTGTGACCACGGGGGTCAGGTCTTGATTTTCTATTGTAACGGTCTGGCTTCCATTCCCTCGTAGAGCACGAATCGAACCCCAAGGAGCCGCCGAGGGAAGCCCGAAAGGGCGACCGCGGCGGCTCCGGCGCGTGGGGCGAGGAAGGTACGGGCGCGAGCACGGCGCGTGCCGGGGGCCCCTCCTCGGACCTCCCTCCGGCACGCGCCGTGCAGCGCCCCGCGAGCCCAAACGCGTTTGGGCCGCGCCGGCTGACATGAGGCGCTCCGCTTCGCTACGCGCAGGCCCGGCGCGCCTCCGGGGCATCGCCTCCGCTTCGCTGACGCTCGCTGCGGCGAGCCCTGCCACCTAACAAGTTAGGTGGACACCGCCGTGGTCGTGCGGTGCGCGCGCCGCGCGGTCGCTGAAGGGCCTGAACACGGCTCTCGCGAACGCGCCGCCGCACGCGCCTGCGGTGCTCGCGAGCTGCGCCCCTCGGCCCGGCGACGGCGCGAGCGAGAGCCGCGCCAGGCCGTTCTTCAGCGGAGGCGTCGGCGACGCCGACGCGGCGCTGAAGCGCTGGCACTGCGGGCGCGAAGACCGGGGCGCGGACCTCTGCGCGCCTCGCCTCGCTGCGATGCTCGAGCGCCGTGCCCCCAGCGCCCTCGCGCCAGCGCGGCCGGAGGCCGCCCGGGGAGCGGCTAAAGAAAGAAGCCTCGCGGCCCTTCTCGCCGAACGTCTTCTGCATCGAAGGGCTCGCAGGCAGACAACGTCTGCCACCGAGGCCTCGTGGGCTAACGATTTCTGCCACCTCCTCGCCGACGTCGTCCTCGTCGAGCCAGCTCCTCACCGAGGAGATGCCGCTGCATCTCCTCGTAGCCGAGACGGGGCCGAAGGGGCGGGCCTTGTCCAGGGCGAGCGCAGCTCGCCGCGAAGCGGCCGAAGGCCACCCGGTGCCTCGGTCGAGGCGGTCACCTCCCGCCGCGTCAGCTCCGGGGCTTCGCCTTCGCGACGATCTCCGCGTAGCGGGCCTCGCCGCGCAGGCTCGCCAGGTCGTCGTCCCCCTCGATCGCCTCGCGCGGCCCGAAGCCCTCGGCGACGGCCTTCTCCAGGCGATCGAGGGCCTCGGACGTTCTGCCCGCGAGCGCGTTGGCGCAGGCGAGGTTGAAGAGGACGTTGCGCTTTCCGGCATCCGTCACCCGGGGCAGGGCCTCCTCGAGGCGCGTGATCGCCCCGGCGTAATCCTTCTTCTGCATCGCCACGAGCCCGGCCCGGGCGATCGCGGAGGCGAGCCCCTGGACCGCTCCTTCGTCGCCGGGGGTGACGGCGAGAATCCGGCGGTAGAGGGCCGCCGCCTCGTCGAACTCCTGCCCGTAGACGTGGGTCAGCGCCGCACGGGCTGCGTCGGGCGCCGGCCCCGCCGAAGGCGGCGCCACGAGACGGTCGACGAGCCACGTCACAGTCTCTCTCACCAGGCGGCGCGATGTGACGCCCTCGTCGAGGGCGTCGAAGGCGTGCGTCAGGCCGGGCGCGGTCACCATCGTCCAGGGCGCCGTCGCCTTCACCGCCTCCGCGAAGTGCGAGCGGATACCCTCATTGAGCTGCGGGTTGTCCCGTCCTGCAAGGACGTAATAGACGGGAAGATCCTTCCGGATGGCGCCGAGCGGGACTTCCCGCCGCGCCGAGCCGTAGTAGAGGACCGCGGCGACGACGCCCGGCCTCGGGCTCGACATGAGCCACGGGAGGGCGAGGGAGACGTTCGCGGAGCAGGCCCAGACCGCGATCCGGGAGGCGTCGACGCCGAGCGATGCCCCGTTCGCCGCGAGGTGAGCCGCCAGGGCGTCGAGGCTCTTTCCGGGGTTCGCCGGGTCAGAGCGGTAGACGATTCCCGCCATGCCGTGCGCCGCCACGAGCCTCGCCCAGTCGCGGTAGATCTCCCAGGTCCCATACGGCGCCCCCGTGGAGTTCGCGAAGACGACGGCCGGCACCGGCTTTCCCTTCGAGCCGGGAGGCAGCGTCACGTCCATCGTCCTGTCGCCGTCTCCGAAGGGCAGGCCCGGCCGCAGGAGGGCATCTTCCATTCCGGACACCCGGTAGACGACGCCGTACGTCGTCACGTCGTGTGGAGAACGGGGCTGGGCCGCCGCGAGCGCGGCAAGAAGGAGCGGGGAAAGGGCGAGGCGCGTCGCGATCCGCATGACGGGGTCCTCCGGATGCCGATGGATACGGCGCCTGCGGCGAAAGGTTGAGGCGAACGGCCCTCTCCTGCGCCGCGCGCGGCGCTGTTACCCGGCTCCGCCGCCCGATCCCGTCCGGTCGGCCGGTGCCGCGATCCGGTGCCCTGCGAGGAGCTGCTGGAAACCGGGCTCGCTGTAGAGCGGCGCGAAATCGGGCTCGAGGAGGACGCGGCGCAGCGTCAGGGCGGGCCGGAGCGCCGCGGCCCCCGCGAGGAGCTCGAGGGCGCGGACCGTTTCGCCCCGCAGGACGAGAGCCTGCGCGGCGTAGTACCGCGTGAAGGGGTCGTCGGACCCCTGCGCGAGCCGTTCCTCGAAGCGCGAGAGGGCCCGCTCGAGGGCCTCCTCCGCCTCGTCCTTCCGGCCCAGCCGCGCGAGCGCGCTCCCGAGGCGAACGTGCAGCTCGACGAGCGCACGGCCGGAGAGGGCGTGGTCCACGCTCGCGAGGTGCCGCCGCTCGGCGAGGAGCTCGGAGACGGCCTCCTCGAAGCGTCCTTCGAGGGCGTGAACGTGCGCGAGGCGGACGTGGGCGCCCACGATGAGGAGCCCCTCCTTCCCCGACAGGGCCTGCTCCTGCAGCTCGATGGCCCGCCGCGCCACGGCGTCGGCGCGGGGGAGCTCGCCCGAGAGCGCGAGGCAGTGCGCGAGCTGGAGGGCGATCCAGCCCCCCTGAGGGTTCAGGGCGAGGGCCGCTTCGTAGGCCCGCGCCGCCTCGAGGAACTCCCCCTTCGCGACGAAGAGGACCCGCGCGTACGCCTGGTGCGCCGCCGCCTCGCCCGGAGCGAGGGAGAGCGCCTTGCGCGCCGCCGCGAGCGCCTCGTCGTCGCGACGGAGGAAGAGGAGCGTGTAGGCGAGGCCCCGGCAGGCCTCGGCGGAGGACGGGCGCAGCTCCAGCGCTCTTCCGAACGCGGCGAGCGCCTTCTCGGCCGGCTCGACGAGGCCGAGGTATTCGGCTTTGTCCTGGAGCGCCCAGCCGAGGGAGACCTGCGCGGCGACGTAGCGCGGGTCGAGGAGCGTCGCCCGCTCGAGGAAGAGCGCCGCGCGGTCGAGGGAGGTCACGCTGCCGACGCGGAGGTTGATGAGCCCCTTCGCGTACGCCTCGTAGGCCGCGACGACTCGTGTCTCCTCCGCGGCGGGAGCGAAGGCGGCGGCGCTCCCGGAGGCTTCGCGGTAGGCGAGGACGAGGTCGGCGGCGAGGCGGTCCTGAAGATCGAAGAGCCCCGCCACCTCCCCGTCGGCCTTGAGGGACTTCACGACCTCTCCTGTCCCGGCGTCGGAGAGCCGCGCCGTGATACGGAGCCGGTCGCCGACGCGCTGGAAGCCGCCCGTCGCGACCCACCGGACGCCGAGCCGGCGCCCGGCCTCCTCGGCGATCTCGCCCCCCTCCCCGCCCCGCTCGTCCGCGAGGCGCCGGACCATCTCGTGAACCCGCTCGCTCGCGACGACTGTCGGCCCGGCCGCGGAACGGAGCTCGGCGGCGAGCGTCTCGGCGAGGCCCGTTCCGAGCCACTCGTCCTCCGGGCGCGCGGAGATGTTCCGGAAGGCGACGACGGCGACCGAGGCTCCCGACGCACCGCGGATTCCCGCCGGAAGCTGCCCGCGACGCGCCGCCGCGAGGTCGTCCACCGCGTCCCGCATCGATGGGGTGCGGCGGGTGCGCTCCTTCTCGAGCATGCGCGATACGACGCGGGAGAGGGCCTCGGGGACCGCCGGGTTGAGGGTCGAGAGGGGCTCCGGGTCCCGGCCGAGGACCGCGGAGAGGACCGCGCCCACCGTCTCCCCCGGGAACGCGCGCCGCCCCGCGAGGAGCTCGTAGAGGACGGCGCCGACGGCGAAAACGTCGCTCCGGCCGTCGAGCTCCTCGCCGCGGATCTGCTCCGGCGACATGTACGCCGCCGTCCCGGCGATCCCGACCGATTCCCGCGCGGCCTCCTCCAGGCCGAGCGTCTCGAGGGAATCCTGGCCGAGAGCCCCGCTCCGGGTGGCGAGACCGAAGTCGACGAGCCGCGCCCGGCCTTCGGCGACGAGGATGTTCGACGGCTTCACGTCGCGGTGGACGACTCCCCGCGCGTGGGCCGCCGCGAGCCCCTCGGCGACCTGCTCCACGAGCGCGACGAGCTCGCCGGGAGAGGCCCCGGCACGGGCGTGCTCACCGAGCGTCGGGCCGTCGACGAGCTCCATGGCGATGTAGGCGACCGCGAGGCCGTCCACCTCCGCCTCCCCCGCCTCGTAGATCGTCGCGATCGCGGGGTGGGTCAGCGCGGACGCCGCGCGCGCCTCCCGGAGGAGGTCGCTCGCGAAACCCGCTCCCGCCCCGGGCCGCAGGACCTTCAGCGCCACGTCCCGACCGAGTCGCCCGTCGCGCGCGAGCCAGACCTCTCCCGTGGCGCCTTCGCCTCGACGCTCGCGGACCTCGTATGGCCCCACCTTCAGACCCGGGGAGAGCCTCATCGGAGAGCTCGAGTATAGGGAGCGCCGCGTGCCCCCGTGGGGTCGTCTCCCGCCGGGCCACTCCCTCGCGTGGGCCTCTTCGACCGGCTCCTCGACCGCCACCGATTCCCCGTGCTCCCGCCCCCGGAACGAAGAGCCGCCGATGCGCCCGGCGAGGCCCCGGTCGTCTGCCGGATGATCTTCGAGGAGCTCTGCGTCCTGGCCACCGGCGAGATCGTCTGCTCGTGCGGCGATCCGGCCGGTCTCGCGGTCTACGGGAACGTCCACTCCGACCGGATCGAGGAGGTCTTCCGCGGTCGGCGCTACCGCCGGATGCGCCGCTGGCAGCTGTCCGCCGCGCCCGGCTCCTTCTGTCCCGTCGTCCGGTCCCGCTGCGGGGGGCGCGTCTCGCGCGCAACGGCGCTCGACACGGAGGAGGGGCGCGCGATCAAGGTCCTCCAGCTCGAGCCGACCTCGCGCTGCAACCTGCGCTGCCCAGGCTGCCCGGTGAGCAATTTCAATGTCGACCGCGCCTACCGCCCGGGCCGGACGGCCACGCTCCCGCTCGCGACAATGCTGGGTGTCGTCGACCAGCTCCCCGACCTCGAGAAGCTCCTCTTCTACGACTTCGGCGAGCCTTTCCTCCACCCCGACGCCGTCCCGTTCCTGCGCGAGGTGCGGCGGCGGCGGCCGGAGGTGACGCTCCACGCGTCGACGAACGGCCTCGCGCTCACGCCGGGGGCGATCGCGGCGATCGCGGGCGAGTCGCTGGCCGACCGCGTCGTCTTCTCGATCGACGGCGCCTCCGAGGGACCCTACCGGCGCTACCGGCGCGGAGGCTCGTTCGAGAAGGCCCGCCGCGCGGTCGCGTCTCTCGCCGGGGAGTGCGCACGAGCCGGCACGCGGGAGAGTGTCGACGTGGTGTGGCAGTACATCCTCTTCGAGTGGAACGACGGCGACGAGGAGATCGCCCGCGCGCGGACCCTCGCGGCCGAGGCCGGAGCAAGGCTCTCGTTCGTCGTGACGCACACCCCCGGCGCCTCGCGGCGCTACGTCGACGGGAGCCCGGCGACGGCGCACCTCCTCGCCGGGGGCGACCCGTACGAGGCGCTCACCTGCGACGCGCGGATGCAGCACCTCTGGAGCCACGGCGGCGCCGCGGGCGACCGCTGGCGGGCGCGCCTCGCGACCGGGACGGCGGGGCTGCGGGGACCGGCGGGGAGCGACGCCGCCTTCGTTCTCGTCGTCGGCAACGACGGCCGCCTTCCCTGGGGCGATTCCGGCTCCCAGGTACGGCTCGGCCTCCGGCTGCGGACGCTCTCGGGCCGGCTGCTGCGCGAGCTCCCCGGCGTCGCCGTGGCGCCGCCGGCGCTCGCTCCGGGCGCCTCCGTCACTCTCGAGGCGCGTGTCCCTCTGCCCGACGAGCCCGGGCCCTACGAGCTCTTCGTCGACGCCGTGGAGGAAGGCGTCTGCTGGTTCTCCGACCGCGGCTCGACGCCGCTGGCGCTCCGTCTCGACGTTCTCCCCGTGGCCTGAGCAGGGAACGGGGCAACGCCCCCGGTCTCCTCACAGAGCCGGGATGAGGCCCGTGACGATCGCGGCGAGCGTCCCGGCGCTCACGCCTCCCGTCCCTCTCCCGAAATGTCAGGGATGCTTATCCAGCTCGAGGGAGAGGACGCCGTAGGGCCCAAGCACGCCCTCCGCGCACTGCGCTGGCGAACCGAGGCTGCCGAGAGAGTGTCGGCAAAAGCGATAGTCGCCCGGGGCCATTCCCGGGAACCGGGTCTCATTGCCCCGTGTGAACATCTGGAGGAGTTGGAGCGGCAGGAAGCAGGGACCCCGCCATAGAAGGAACGTCTCACTGTTCTTCGGGGCGGGCCTTTCGACCTGGATCGTCCCAGTTGCCCCAGGAATGATGACCTGCTGCTCCTCAAGGCCAGGCGTCACCGAGAACACGTGGACCGGCCATCCCTCCTGCGCGAAGGCAAAACACTGATGGGAAGCACCCGGTTGTGTCCGGAACGAGACCCTTCCTGTCGCGTCCGTTCGCTCCGAGATCGAGGTCAGGCCTGGAAACAGGGTCGTGCGGAGGATGTTCACGCTTGCCGAAGGGATCGGGCTGCCCTGTTCGGTCACCAATCGAAGTGCAATCTGGGCCTCGCGGACGGCTACGATCTTCAGGAACGGCGAGGACCCATCGGGAGCGATCTCTGCGACCACCGTCTCGCTGACCCGGCCCGGTCCTTCCGCGCGCAGGAGATAGTCCCCTGGTTCGAAGCCCGTGAGCCGAAAGAGGCCGCCTTCGACTCTCTCCTGCACCACTTCGCGGCGACCCCCGGCTTTCGGTGAGATCTTGAGGATCGCCCTGTCGAGGTGCTTGTCGTTCTCGTCGACGATCTCGCCCGTCAGCGCGCGGTCCTCGAGAACGATTTCCAGGCGCCCGCGACCATCCCCTCCCCGGCGGATCTCCACATCGATCTGCCGGTGTACCGACGGCTGCTCGCTCGCGACGTCAACATGCCACTTACCGAGCCGCGGAAGGTGACCTTCGAGCGAGCCGTCGACCGCCGACCGGATCTCGATCGACAGATTCTCGTCCGGAGCTCCGAACGTCAGACGCCCGGCCAGGGGCTGGTCCCCGAGGCGCACGGTCCCCCTCACCTCCTCGAGCCCGAGATCGAGAACCCGTCGGTGGATCGGCCCGGCCAGCTCGAAGGCGGTTGCGTCAGCCCACCAGGCGTGCCCCTCCGACGTGCGGACACGGATCATCATTCGACGGCCGGAAGCGAGGCCGTCCCTCGACCACGCACCTCCGAGCGAGGCGGGCGCCGACGCGACGGTCTCTGCCCGCGCTGCCTCTCTCGATTCGAGCAGCTCGACCATCCAGGGCTTCCCGCCTGGGTCCTGGGGCGGCAGCAGCGTCAGCGCGATCCGCGCCGGCCTGGAGAGAACGAGCGGCTCCTTCAGATTCGCCTCCATTCCTTCCAGAACATTCGCCGGACGTCGGGCCTGGGCGAAGCCCTCCTGCTCTGCGACGATCACCCAGTTTCCGGGCGGAACGACCTCCAGGTGGAAGAAACCCCGAGCGTCCACGCCCGACCCATTGTGGTCGGGATCGCCCTGGCGTTTCGTGCCGGAGACGCCCGGTGGCTCGAGCCGGACTTTGCAGGAACCGGGCTTCGGGGCGTCTCGTTCGTTCGACACCACCTTGCCGACCAGTGACGCTCCTCGCCTCAGCTCGAGCGTCCCGAGACGCATGATTGCTCCCGGGGCGATCGTCTGGCCCCATCGATAGACGCTGACGTGGCCCTTGGCACGGAAACGCAGGTCGAAGGTGCCCGCGGGAACGACGCAGCGGAATCTGTTCTCCTGCACCGGGCACGACACGCCGCCCTCAGCGGGAAAGCCTTCCAGACCCTTCGAGCCGGGCGATGGCACAAACCTCGCTGTGATCTCGCCGACCTCTCCTGCGACCTGAAGGCGGAGTTCTCCACCGAGAATCGCTGCTGGCCAGATGCCGAAGGACCCACCCGAAGAGACGGTCTCCGGCCACGACCAGTATCCGGGAGCATCGATCGAGATCGCCCATCCCGCGGCTCCAGGCAGATCGAATCGCACGGAGCATGGTTCCTGCCTGCCGCAGCTGAATGGGACCTCGACGGGGCCGCCCGACCGTCCGAGGCCTTCGCAACGACGAATCCTCGAGCTGGCGCGCCTTCTTTGCCGTGCACCCGAACAGCCACTAGAACGCTCTCGGCCGTGATCTCCCCTGTAAACGCAGCGATCCCGAACAGCAGCAGAAGCCGCCGCGACACGCGGAGCCCTACGGGACGTAGGTGCATGTACCTCCCTCGCTGCACGAACCGCTTTCAAAGAAGCAAGCACATCCGCCATTCGCCGTCATGTAGTCGCAGATGTTCCAGCAGCCTCCGAACTCGCTGCATTGCACGGCGCAACGCACACAGCTTCCGGACCAGCAGAGGTTGCCGCCCCCGCCGCCGCCTGGATCCTGCTCGCAGGGGATCGGATTGCCGTTTGCATCCTTGCAAATCGCAGCCTCGGCCGTCCATCCGCACACAAGCAACATCACGACAAGAATGCCAGCTATGGTCGTCTTCGCCATCGTTCTCTCCTCTTAGTCGGCCGCGAACCGCTCCATAAGTCGATTCTGTCTGCGCCGCGGCTCCCCCCCCCCCCCCCCCGGAATTGTCAAGCGCTCGGGGCGTCTTGAACAACTGTATCAATTCTGACGCGAGCCGTTTCAATGAACGCCTCTACCACGGCACGGTTCCTCCGACGTCCCGTTCCGACAGTGCCCGGGGAAGGACCGGAACCCCGGAGGTTCGCTGGGCGTCTCCCCACACCTCGACAGAGCGTCTCCGGAAAGCCGATCTGACCTGTCCGCGTCCCGATAGCCAGGGACCGGCCGACAAGACCCTTCCGTTCGCGATGTCGCCCGCGGCCTTCACCGGGGGCAACGCCCCCGGTCTCCTCAGAGGGGCGGAATGAGGCCCGTGACGATCGCGGCGAGCGTCCCGGCGCTCACCAGGAGCCAGAGAACCGCCCCCTGGGCGAGGGGACGGATGCCGACCCTCCGGAGGACATCGCGCGTGAGGCCCGTCCCGATCAGGAAGAGCGTCAGGACGAGCGACTGGCGCGCCACCGCGACGAGGGTGTCCCAGAGCGGCTGGAGCGAAGGAAGGAGAGTCCTCACGGCGGCGGCGGCGACGAAGCCGGCGACGAAGAGCGGGAACTTCGGCTTCTCTTCCGAGCGGAAGAGGAGCGCGGCCAGGAGGACGCACGGCATGATCCAGAGCGCCCGCGTCAGCTTCACGGTCGTCGCCACCGCGAGCGCCTCCTTCCCGTAAGCCGAGGCCGCGCCGACGACGCTCGACGTGTCGTGGATCGCGAGCGCCGCCCAGAGCCCGAACTGCCCCTGGTCGAGCGGAACGAGCCGTCCGACGGCCGGGAAGAGGAGCAGCGCCGTGGCGTTCAGGGTGAAGACGGTCGCCAGCGAGACGGCGATCTCGTCGCTCTTCGCCTTCACGACCGGGGCCATCGCCGCGATCGCGCTTCCCCCGCAGATCGCCGTGCCGAACGAGATCAGCGTCGAGAGGGGCTCGGCCGTCCCGGCGAGGCGGCCGAGGAGCGTTCCCACGGCCAGCGTCAGCGCGATCCCGACGATCGTGTAGATCGCCGACCGGCCACCGACACGCATCACGGTCCCGAGGCTCAGACCGAACCCCAGCCCGACCACCGACGCCTGGAGGAGCACCTTGCTCCAGAGGGCCGTCTTCGCCGGCGCGGGGTTCCCCACGGCCAGGCTGAAGAGGACCCCGGCCGCGAGCGCCGTCGCGGGACCGACCCACGGAAGGAGGCACGCGGCAGCGAGGACGAAGAAGAGGACCGCCCTGTGGCGATCGGACACTCCCGGCATCAGCGCGCCAGGAGGAGGACGAGCACTTCCGCCGCGACGATGCGCAGGATCATCGTGAGCGGATAGACCGAAACGTAGCCGAGCGTCGGCGCGTCGGAGCCGGCAAGGCCGTTCGCGAACGCGAGGGCGGGCGGGTCGGTCATGCTCCCTGCGATCACACCGGTCAGCGTGAGGAAGTTGATCCGGAACGCAGCGCGCGCGATCGCCCCGACGACGAGGATCGGCACGAGCGTGATCCCCGCGCCGATCGCCATCCAGGTCAGCCCCGGCCCCTTCACGAGCGTCTCCACGAAGCCGGCGCCCGAGCGGAGGCCGACCGCCGCGAGAAAGAGCGCGATGCCGATCTCGCGGAGCATGAAGTTCGCGCTGATGGGGAGCCAGAAGACGAGCGGCCCGACCCGGCCGAGACGGGAGAGGAGGATCGCGACGAGGAGCGGGCCGCCGGCGAGGCCGAGCTTCACCGGCGCGGGCATCCCCTGGAGGTGGATCGGAAGGAGGCCCACCGCAACGCCGAGGGCGATCGTGAGAAAGACCGGGACGAGGTGCGGGTAGTTGAGGTCGCGGGGCGAGTCACCCACCTCGGCCGCGGCCTTCCGGATGTCCTCCGGCGCGCCGACCGCCAGGAGCGCGTCGCCCGTGCGCAGCTCGAAGCCGGGGAACGCCGCCATCTCGAGCTCGGCGCGGGAGACGCGCGTGATCCTCACGCCGAAGCGCGCCGCGAGGCCGAGCTCGCCGAGGGTCCTCCCGACGACCTCCTTGCGCGTCACGATGAGCCGCTTGCTCGTGATCGGCGTCGGGAGGCTCGTCAGGTCGAGATCGCTCTCCCTTCCGACGAGGAGCTTCAGGTCGTCGAGGTCCTTTCTCGGCCCGACGGCGAGGAGGACGTCCCCGAGCGCGAGGCGCGTGTCGTGGCCGGGGACCACGAGGACGCCGTCGTGGTGGACGCGCGAGACGACGAGGCCGGTCCGGTCGGCGAACGGGAGCTTCTCGAGGAGGAGGCCGTCGAGGTTCGGGTTCGTCACCTCGAGGTTCGCGCGGTGGAGGGGCGGCGCCTCGCTCCGGAGCGATCGCTGCAGGAGCTTCTCCTCGACGGGGAGCGAGACCCGGAACGCGAGCTTCAGGGCGAGCATCGCGAGGATGACTCCCGCGACGCCGAAGGGATAGGACACCGCGTAGCCGAGCGGAGGGACCGTCGCGGCCCGGGCGACGGCGGCGGCGTCTCCCGCGACCTCCCGGAGCGCCTGCTGGGCGGCGGCGAGGCTCGGGGTGTTCGTCGTCGCGCCCGAGAGGATGCCGACGACCGCCGGGAGCTCGACGCCGAGCACGAGGTGGGCGGCGGCCGCGAGGGCGACCCCCGAGAGGACGACCGACGCTGCCAGGAGGTTCAGCTTCAGGCCGCTCCGCCGGAGCGAGGCGACGAAACCGGGACCGACCTGGAGGCCGATCGAGGTGACGAAGAGGATCAGGCCGAAGTCCCGCACGAACTCCAGGACAGCCGGCTCGACCTCGACGCCGAGATGCCCGACGAGGAGGCCGACGAAGAGGACGCCGGCCGTCGACAGCCCGACACCGCGGAGCTTCACGGAACCGAGTGCCAGGCCGAGGCCGGCAACGAGCGCCAGGACGAAGGCCGCCGGGACTCCCGGAAGAACCATCCCTCCATTCTCCGTCTCTTCGTCTGCGGCGTCCAAGACAGGAGACACGCGGCGGGGTCAACCCCCGGCACGCATCCTGCGTCGATATCGAGGAACGGAGGACCCAATGAGAACGCCCCGCCGTGCCTTCGCGCTCCTGCTCCTCCTCCCGGCACTCGCCCTCACCGGATGTGCCACCGTTCACGCCTCCTCCGAGCGCTACATCGGCGTCCCACAGGCCCCGCCGACCAATCCCTCCTCCGTCGAGATCCTCCGGAAGGAGCCGACGCGCCCGCATGACCAGATCGGGGAGGTCTTCCTCTCGCCATCCCCCGACACTTCGGTCGATTCCATCGAAAAGGCGCTCCGGACCGAGTCCGCCAGGCTCGGCGCCGACGCGGCGGTCGTCGTCCACGACCGGACGAAGAGGGTGGGGACGTACATCAGCGGGTCCTGGTGGGTCCGCTACCACGCCCCGTCTACAGCCGCCAGGTCGTCGCCGTGGCGATTCGATACGACGTCCACTGAAGCACCGTCTCAGGCTCGAACCTTCCCCGCGGGCGGCCGTATCGTCCAGGCGTGGCCTTCACGCTGAACGTACGCCGATTCACCGCCCCATCCCTCCTCTCCCTCCTCGTCCCGCTCTTCGCCCTTCCCGCCTCCGCCGTCCCTGCGCGGTTCGTGAGGACCCCGGACGTCCGCGGCGACGTCGTCGTCCTCTCCTGGGAGGGGGACCTCTTCCGCGTCCCGCTCGCGGGAGGCACCGCCGTCCGGATGACGACGCACCCGGGCACGAGGAGGCGCCGAAGGTCTCCCCCGACGGTAGGTGGCTCGCCTTCCGCGCCGCCTACGACGGCCCGAACGAGGTCTACCTGATGCCGATGGCGGGCGGCGTCCCGAAACGCCTGACGTTCACCGGGAACGCCTCGCCCGTCACCTGGGCGCCCGACGGGAAGAAGGTCGTCTTCCGCTCAGGGCACGAGTCGACCTTCCGGCCCGTCCCGAGGCTCTTCTCGGTCTCCCCCGAAGGGGAGCTCCCCGAGCCCCTGCCGCCCGAGCGGGGTGTCGTCGCCTCTTACTCCCCCGACGGGACGAAGCTCGCCTACAACCGTCGCGGCGACGAGGAGTACTACTGGAAGCGCTACAAGGGGGGAGCGTTTCAGGACATCTGGCTCCACGATTTCAAGGCGAACAGCTACACCCTCCTCACCGACTACGTCGGAAAGAACTCCTACCCGATGTGGGCCGGCGGCGGCCTCCTCTTCGTGACGGACCGCGCCTCGAAGGGGGTCGCGAACCTCTGGCGCCTCGACCCGGTGACGAAGGCCGCCTCGCCCGTCACGGCGTACGAGGACTTCGACGTCCAGATGCCGTCGACCGACGGGAAGACGGTCGTCTTCACCCGGGCCGGCGTCCTCTACCGGATGGACGTCGCGACGTCGAAGGTCGAGAGGGTCGAGATCGACGTCCCGAGCGACCAGTGGGCCGTCGGCGAGCGCGCCGTCAGCGCGAAGGAGACGATCCAGTCGATGGCCGTCTCCAGTGACGGCAGGTGGACCGCCTTCGAGGCGCGCGGCGACGTCTTCCTCGTCTCCACGGAGGAGAACGGGGGGACGCGCAACCTGACGCGCGCGCCGAAGAGCCGCGAGCGCTTTCCCCGCTTCTCGCCCGACGGGACGAAGGTGGCCTTCTTCTCGGACCGGACCGGCGAGTACCAGCTCTACGTGACGGGCGTCTCCGGCGACCAGCCGTGGGAAGCGCTGACGACCGACCTCGACCGGACCGCCTACCACGCCGAGTGGTCGCCCGACGGGACGAAGCTCCTCTTCGGCGACAAGGACCTCCGGATCTTCGTCGTCGACGTGGCGACGAAGAAGCGGACGAAGATCGCCGAGTCGAAACAGCTCGCCAACGACGAGTTCTCGTGGGAGATCTCCGACTACTCGTGGTCTCCCGACGGGGCCTGGGTCGCCTACACGCACATCGGGCCGAACCGCAACGGGCGGATCTGGCTCCACGAGCTCGCGACCGGCAGGACGACCCCGGTGACCGACGGCTTCTACCACTCGGTGAACCCGTCGTTCGACGCGAAGGGAGAGCTCCTCTACTTCCTGTCGTACCGCAGCTTCACGAGCCGCATCGACGTCTTCGAGGACAACCACGTGATCCCGAAGCCGGTGATGCCCGTCGCCGTCCAGCTCCGCGCCGGGCAGAAGCCGCCGTTCGAGAAGGCCCCGAAGGACGAGGCGAAGGGCCCGGAGCCCGCGCCCGAAGGGGCGAAGGTCGGGCCGAAGGACGCGAAGGGATCGAAGGTCGCAAAGGACGCTCCGAAGACGCCCCCCATCCCGAAGGTCGTGGTCGACGTGGAGGGCCTGTCCTCAAGGCTCTTCCCGCTCCCGGTCAAGGCCGGCACCTACTTCCACCTGAAGGCCGGCAAGGGTTACGTCACCTGGGGCTCGACCGAGGAGTACGGCGAGGACGAGATCGAACAGCTCTTCTCGCCCGCCTTCGGAAAGGAGCTCCTCGGCCTGCGCGTCTTCGACGTCGCGGCGCAGAAGGAGGTCGCGCTCGAAGGGAACGTCTCCGACTGGCGGCTCTCCCCGAACGGCGAGCACGCCGTCGTGAAGAAGGGGGCGGCGTTCCACGCCTCGCCGCTCGAGAAGGTCTTCTCCGGCAAGGCCCTCGGCACGGCGCTCGTCCTCGACCGCGTCGTCGTCCGCGTGAACCCCCGCGACGAGTGGCTCCAGGTCTTCGACGACGCATGGCGCTGGTACCGGGACTTCTTCTACGACCCGAACATGCACGGCCGCGACTGGAAGGCGATGGGCGCGGCCTACAGGGCCATGGTCCCCGCGCTCAGTTCGCGCAGCGAGCTGAACTGGCTCCTCTCGCAGATGGTGGGCGAGCTCTGCGTCTCGCACACCTACGTGGGCGGCGGCGACACCGGCCCGAAGAAGGCCCCGAGCCGCTCGTCTTCACCGGGCGCCTCGGCGCCGACCTCGCCGCCGCCGCGGGCGGGCGCTTCGTCTTCCGCTCCGTCTTCCGCCCCTCGGGCACCACGGGCGACCTGGCGGCGCCGCTCGCGCGTCCCGACGTCAACGTGAAGGAGGGCGAATACCTCCTCGCCATCGACGGCATCGACCTGGCTGTTCCCGACAACCCGTACCGGCACCTGCAGGTGGCGAAGGGGCAGAAGGTCCGGCTCACGGTCGGCCCCGCGGCCGACGGGAAGGGCAGCCGCGTCGTCGAGGTCGAGCCGCTGCGCAGCGAGTACGACCTCCGCTACGACCGCTGGGTCGCGAAGAACCTCGCGTTCGTCGAGAAAGCCTCCGGCGGCGAGATGGGCTACCTCCACCTCACCGCGATGGGGGCCGAGAACATCGCGCAGTTCGACCGCTTCTACCGCGCCTTCCACGACCGCAAGGGGCTCGTGATCGACGTCCGCGGCAACGGGGGCGGGTGGGTCGAGTACTTCGTCATCGACAAGCTCCAGCGGAAGCTGACCGCCTTCAACGTCCTGAAGAACATGGAGCCCTTCGCCTATCCGCCCGGCGCCTCGAGGGCCCGCTTCGCCCTCCTGACGAACGAGTACAACGGCTCGGACGGCGAGGCCTTCGTCGAGCACTTCAAGGCGGCGAAGCTCGGGACGGTCATCGGCGTCCCGTCGTGGGGAGGCCTCGTCGGGATCGTGAACGGCCAGCCGACGGTCGACGGCGGGACGGTCCACCAGTCGAACAACTCCTTCTACGGGCGCGACGGCCACTGGCTCGTCGAGAACCACGGCGCCGACCCCGACGTCCTCCTCGAGAACGACCCCGCCTCGGCCTCCGCCGGCAAGGACCTCCAGCTCGAGAAGGCGGTCGAGGTGCTGAAGAAGGAGATCGCCGAAAGGCCGTTCACCTTCCCGGCGAGACCGGCCTACCCGGTGAGGTAGGGAGACCTCGTCCTGGCGGAGGGGAGGGGCTCGCGCTCCCCCCTCCCTGCCAGGGTTTCTCTTTCGCCTTCCGCGTGGCGCCCCGAGGCCTTAGATTGCGCGGATGCGCCGTCTCCTCCCCCTCCTCGGTATCGTCCTCGGCCTCGGCCTCGTCCTCCCCCGCTGCGGCAGACGGTCCGTTCCGCCCCGTCACGGCGCCCGCCGAGGTGGCCCAACTCTCCGTGCCCCAGGCGCGGGCCCGGGCGCTCCGTCCCTTCTCCTTCGACGCCCGCTCCTTCGCGGAGGCGGTGAGGGGGATCGCCGTGGAGCGAACCGACGAGGTCGGGACTCCCTCGACGCTTCTCGAGCTGCCGCACCCCGATGGCGGCCCCGCCCTGTTCCGGGTGATCGAGTCGCCGATCATGGCGCCCGACCTCGCGGCGAAGTTCCCCGAGATCCGCACGTTCCGCGGCGAGGGAGTCGACGACCCGACCGCCTCTGTCCGGTTCGACGTCAGCCCCCGGGGCTTCTCCGCCATGGTCCTCTCGGCGTTCGGCGCCTGGTACGTCGACCCCTGGTCGAAGGAGAAGCCGGGCTTCGTCGCCTCGTACCACCGCCGCGACGCCCTGCGCGACCCGGAGAACGTCTTCCGGTGCGAGGGGCCGGTGAAGCGGCCCGGCTTCGAGGATTCCGGCTTCCGGTCGGTCCGCACCGAGCCGGGCAGATGGAGATGCCCTCCTCTCCGTCGGCGCGACCCTGCGGACCTACCGGCTGGCGCTCGCCACGACGGGCGAGTATTCGGTCGCCGTCTGCGGCGCCAGCCCCACGAAGCTCTGCGTCGCCACCGAGCTCGTGGCGTCGATGAACCGGATCAACGGAATCTACGAACGCGAGGTTGCGGTCCGGATGACGCTCGTCGCGAACAACGACCTTCTCATCTACCTCGTCGCCGCGACGGACCCGTACACGAACAGCAACGGCGGCACGATGCTCGGGCAGAACCAGTCGAACGTCGACTCCGTGATCGGCAGCGGGAACTACGACATCGGCCACGTCTACTCGACCGGAGGCGGCGGCCTCGCCGGCCTCGGGGTCGTCTGTCGATCGGGATGGAAGGCCGGGGGCGTCACCGGGAGAGGCACGCCGACCGGGGACGCCTTCTGGGTCGACTACGTCGCCCACGAGATGGGGCACCAGTTCGGCGGGAATCACACGTTCAACGGCAGCTCGGGCTCCTGCGGGGGAGGGAACCGCAACGCGACGACCGCCTATGAGCCCGGCAGCGGCTCGACGATCATGGCGTACGCGGGGATCTGCGGGTGCAGGACCTCCAGCCCAACAGCGACCCCTACTTCCACGCCGCGAGCTTCGACGAGATCGTCACGTACACGACGACGGGGCCCGGGCTCGGGCTGCGCCGGCGGCCCAGCACCGGAAACTCGGCTCCGACCGTCGAGGCGCGCGACGTACTCGATCCCGTCCCGGACCCCGTTCGCCCTGACCGGCTCGGCGACGGACCCGGAGAGCGACCCGCTGACGTACTGCTGGGAGCAGTTCGACCTCGGCGCCGCCGGCACCGGGTCCACCTCTACCGACAACGGCTCCGCCCGATCTTCCGCTCCTTCAACCCGACGGCGAGCCCGACGCGGACTTTCCGAAGCTCTCGGACGTCCTCGCCGGGACGACGCCCACCTATGGCGAGACCCCCCCGACGACCACCCGGACGATGACGTTCCGCCTGACCGCCCGCGACGACCGGTCCGGCGGCGGAGGCGTGAACTCGGACACGACGACGGTTTCTTCCGTAGCTTCCGCCGGTCCCTTCGCGATCACCGCCCCCGCGTCCGCCGTCAGCTGGGCCGGCAACTCCGAGCAGACCGTCACCTGGAGCGTCGCGGGCACGACCGCCGCGCCGATCTCCTGCGCGAACGTGGAGATCGCGCTCTCGGTCGACGGAGGCGTCACGTTCCCGACGACGCTCCTCGCTTCGACGCCGAACGACGGCGCCCAGTCGATCACCGTCCCGAACACGCCGACCGCCGGCGCGACGGCCCGGATCAGGGTCGCGTGCCCGCCGAACATTTTCTTCGCGATCTCGAGGCCGAGCTTCACGATCACGGCTCCCGTGCCGCCACCGACCGTCACGGGCGTCGACCCGGAGTCGGGCTCCACCGAGGGCGGAACGGCGGTCACGATCACCGGGACGGGATTCCTCTCCGGCGCGACGGTCTCGATCGGCGGCGTCGGAGCGACCTCGCCCGTCGTCGTCTCGGCGACGACGATCACGGCCGTCACCGGGGCGCACGCCGAAGGACCCGTCGACGTCGTCGTCACGAACCCGGGCGGCGGCACGGGAACGAAGGCGGCGGCCTACACCTACGTCGCGGCGAGCACGGGCCTCCGCTTCTATCCCGTCACGCCGTGCCGCGTCCTCGACACGCGCAACGCCGACGGGCCTTTTGGCGGCCCCGTTCTCGCGGCCTCGCCCGCGGAGCGGACGTTCGGGGTCGTCCCGGCCTGCGGCGTCCCGGCCGACGCGAAGGTCGTCTCGGCCAACGTCACGGTGATCAGCGGCGCGGCGCCCGGGAGCCTCCGGATCTACCCTGCCGACGCCGCGCTCCCGGTCGCGACGACGATCTCCTTCGGTGCCGGGAGGATCCGCGCCAACAACGCGATGCTCCTCGTCTCGACGACCGGCGGCGCCGGGCGCGTCACGGTCCGCAACGACGCCGCCGCCCCCCTCCACCTCGTCGTCGACGTGAGCGGGTACTTCCGGTAGGGCTCTCCCTCACGCCTCCCAGCGGTGGAACCAGAGGGACTGCTTCGCCACCGGCTCGGCCTTCGTCTCGAGCGCGGCCATCTGCGTGCGCGCCAGCGGCGTGAAGCCCCGCGCGATCGCCACGTTCTCCTCCAGCTGCGCCACGGAGTCGCAGCCGACGATGACGGTCGAGACCGGGAGGGAGAGGACGTAGCGCATCGCCTCGGGCATCGAGAGCGTCCCGGGGCGCGTCGCCTTGATCTTCCCGCGCTGCTCCTCGAGCGGGGGCGGGACGTAGCCCGCGAGGAGCCGGCCGCGGGCCGGGACCTTCATCCCGATGATGCCCATCTCCTTCTCGACGGCGAGCGGCAGGAGCTCGCTGCCGAACGGGAGGTGGTGCGGGTCGGCGGCGTTGATGGCGAGGAGGATCGCGTCGAACGGGAAGCGCCGGATCGCCTCGGCGAGGACGGCGGGGTCCGTGTGCCCCGAGAGTCCGAGGAAACGGACGAGCTTCTGCTCGCGAGCCTGCTGGAACGCCTCGAGCGCCCCGCCCTTCGCGAAGACCTTCTCCACGTCGTCCATCGTGCTCATCGCGTGGAGCTGCCAGAGGTCGACGTGATCGGTCTTCAGCAGCTTCAGCGACGTCTCCAGGAGCCTGAGCGAGCCCTCGCGTGAACGGTCGTGCGTCTTCGTGGCGAGGAACGCCTCGTTCCGCCTTCTCGCCATCACGGTCCCGAAGTACTGCTCGCTCCAGCGCGCCTCGCCCCCGTAGCGGGCCGAGGTGTCCACGTAGTTCACGCCGAGGTCGAGCGCCCGCTCGATGAGCGGCACGGCGACGGCCTCGTTCTCCGGCTTCTCGAGGGCGGCCTGGCCGCCCAGGCTGAAGAGGCCGACCCGGAAGCCGGTCTTCCCGAGGTTGCGTGTCGGCATCGCCTCGGCGGTCCGGGGGTTCCACGGGAGCGCGTCCGGCTTCGCCGCCGCCTTCGCCTCGGCCCCCTTCGCGGGAGGCACCGGGGCCGCCCCGAGCCGCCCCGTCACGAGGCCCGCGGCCGCCGCCGCTCCGAGCTTCAGGAGGTCGCGCCGCTCCATGGCCCCTTCCCTCGTCGTCTCGTCCCGTTCGGCCATCACACACCTCCCGCCGGAGCCCCGGCACGCCCAGTATCGCCCGGCCGCAACCCCGCCTCAGAGGCGCGGCTTTCGACCGCCTCCCGCCTCGATCTCCGCGACGTGGGCCCGCGCCCGCGCGGCGAGCGAGGGGTCTTCCGTGGCCGCCGCCACCTCGCGGAAGACGCCCAGCGCCACGGCACCCTCCCCCGCGTTCAGGAGTCCGACCGCGGCGTTGAACCGGCGGACGAGCCGGTTGTGCGTCACGAGCCGCCGCAGCTCGCCCACGTCCCAGCCGAGGGCGGCCTGCATCTCGGGGTCGTATCCGAGCGACGCGTGAAGCGCCTCGAGCCGGGTGAGCGCCTCCTCCTCGCGGCCCGCGTCGATGAGGCGATTCACGAGGTCGACTTCCGCCGGCACGTCGCGCCGGACGGCGATCGTCGCGCCCGGCAGCGTCGAAGCGAGGAGCGGGGCCGGGGGCGGCACCGCCGCGGGCGCGCTCGAACCCGGTTTCGTCTCGGGCTCGGGCAGCCGTCGGCCTTTCACGACGCCGCCGAGGACTCCCGCGGCCCCGGTCCGGGTCAGCGGGAGGAGGCGGCCGACGGGCGGCGCTCCTGCGGGAACGTCGACGACGCGGGCGAGCGGCCGCGACTCGACGACGTGTCTTTGCGCCCGTTCGAGGAGCGCCCGCTCGCCCTCGCCGAACGCGTCACGGAAGGCGGCCGGCCCCTCGCGCCCTTCGCGGGCGAGCGCGGCGAAGCGGTGGAGCGGACCTTCGCCATCGGGGGTCCCCTGCAGCAGGACGTGGACGACGGCCCAGGCCTGGGCGCGCAGGAGGGCGACCGTTGCATCCTCCCCCTCGAGCGCCGGCGCGGAGAAGAGGCGCGGACGCCCCGCCGGGAGGCGGGCGGCGCGAAGCAGGGCGACGTGCTCCGGCACGAGCCGCCCCATCGTGGCCCGCTCCGGGGTTGCCGAGAACGTGGAGAGGTACTCGCCAAGCCCCGCCACGAGCCACTCCGGGAGCGGCACTCGCGACCGGCGCCCGAGGGCGGTCGCGACGGCGCGAAGGAAGCCGGCGCGTTCCTCCTCGTCGCTCGTCGCCGCGAGGACGATCCGGCCGCTCGTGGGACCCGTCGGTGGATAGCCCACCCGGGCGAGATGCCCGGTGTCGTGAACGACGGCGGCGACGAGCGGCGGCGAGGCGCCGAACGCCCCCGGAACGAGCCCCGGCATCAGGGCGACGAGCGCTCGCAGCGTGACGGCCGTCTCCGCGAGGCGTGCGTCGGACGCCGTCCCGACCACCGTGACACTCCCCACCTCCACCTTTCGCCACGCCTCCCGGTCGGGAGCCGGGGCGGGAGCGGAGAAAGCCAGAGCGCCACCCAGCAGGGGCGAAAGGAGGGCTGCCGCCAGAGACGGCTTCGATGGCCTCCACGGCCTCCGTTCTTCGCACGTGCCCTCCGGGTACGGCGTCACGTCGTTCTCCTCCGCCGTCTAGTATCGCCCGCAAGACGGGTCGCCGGCTTCCGTCGGTGTGACCGCGAAGTCCAAACGGGGCCGTGAGACGTTGTAGGGTGGGGAGACTCCCGTGAGCATTCGACCGAACGTCCAACCCTTCCCGTCCGTCGTGACTGCGACTCTTGCAACGGCCGCGGCGATGCTCGTCCTCGACCTGGCGTGGCTGGGCATCGTCGCGCGCGGCCTCTACGTCTCCGCCCTCGGACCGCTGATGCGTCCGGAGGCCTTCTGGCCGGCGGCCGCGCTCTTCTATGCGTTCTACGTCGCGGTGATCGTGGGCTGGGCGGTCCTCGGCACCCATAACGCGCGAGCCGCGGCCCGGCGCGGCGCCGGGCTCGGCTTCGTCGCCTACGCGACCTACGAGCTGACGAACTGGGCGGTCCTCAGGGACTGGCCGGCATGGATCGTCCCGATCGACATCGCGTGGGGCGTCGTCCTGACCGCCGTCGCCGCCCTTGCGGGAAAGCTCGCCCAGCAGGGCGTCCGGGGAACCCGGGGCACGGTCCGGTGACCTCGAGGGACGAGTCGCTCCTGGCGGTCTGGGCCCGGCGAGCGGTCTCCGTTCCGGTCTACCTTCCTTCTGGCCGCCGTGGCGTTCGTCACGGCCCCGCTCTGGGCCACCGCAGGATTCGTCTGGGATGCGCTCACGGGCGCCGCGCGCCGGCGGCCGCGGACCCGCGCTCTCGCGTTCTTCGCGCTCTACCTCGGATGCGAGGCGGCCGGCATCCTCGCAGCGACGGGCCTCTGGATCGTCACCCTCGGCGGGCGCGCCGGCGGACCCGGGCGCTGGATCGAGCTCAACGCGGCGCTCCAGCGACGGTGGGCGGACGCGCTCTTCTCCGGGAGCCTCCGGCTCTTCTCGATGAGGGTCTCGACCGAGGGGCTCGATCTGGCGCAGGGGGGGCCGTTCCTCCTCTTCGTGCGCCACGCGAGCCTGGCCGACACCGTTCTCGCGGCCGCGTTCGTCGCGAACCCCGGCCACCTCCTGCTCCGCTACGTCCTGAAGCGCGAGCTCCTCTGGGACCCCTGCCTCGACATCGTCGGCCGACGCCTCCCGAACGCCTTCGTGAAGCGCCGGGGGCCCGGCCTCGACGCGGAGGTCGCCGCGATCGCCGGCCTCGCCCGCGGGCTCGACGCCCGCTCGGCCGTCCTCATCTACCCCGAGGGGAAGCGCTTCAGCGATCAGAGGCGCGCGGCGGCGCTCGCCGCGCTCGAAGAGAAGGGTCCGGACGACCTGGCGACCATCGCCCGCGGGTACCGGAACGTCCTGCCGCCGCGCCTGCGCGGACCGCTCGCGCTTCTGGACGCGGCGCAGGGGATCGACGTGTTTCTTCTCGAGCACACCGGCTTCGAAGGAGCCGCGACCCTTCCGCAGTTCTGGCACGGAGCACTCGTCGGCCGCACGCTGCACGTCCGGCTGCGCCGCTTTCCGGCCTCCGCCATTCCGGCCGACGGACGCGATCGGTGGCTCTTCGAGAGATGGGCCGAGATGGACGACTGGATCTCGGAGGCCAGCGGGACGACAACCGCGGATCCCGGCGTAAGGAGCGACGCGTGACATTCGACCTCGTGGCCTGGAATGCGGCTCTCGTCCTCGTCCTGATGACGGCGCTCTGGGCCGTCAGCGTGTTCCTGAAGGACGCCAGCATCGTCGACCCCTGGTGGTCCATCGGCTTCCTCCTCGTCGCCGCGAACACCGTGGCGCGGACCGGCCTGACGCCGGCCAAGGGGCTCCTCCTCGCCATGGTGGGAGCATGGGCGGTCCGCCTCTGGCTCTACCTCCTGGCCCGGAGCCGGGGAAAGGCCGAGGATCCGCGCTACGCGGGCTTTCGCAGGAAGTACGGCGTCGACCGGTACTGGTGGATCAGCTTCTTCCAGGTCTTCGTCCTCCAGGGCTTCCTGATCGTCCTGATCTCGGCACCGCTACAGCTGGCGGGGTCCGCGCGCGAGCCCGACCCGATCTCGTTCACCGACCTCCTCGGTCTCGCGCTCTTCGCCGTCGGCCTCGCGATCGAGGTCGTGGCCGACGCGCAGCTGAACGCGTTCCGCGCGGCGCGCGCGCGCGGCGGTTCCGGCGCACCGGGACCGGTCCTCGACACCGGGCTCTGGCGGTACAGCCGCCACCCGAACTACTTCGGCGAAGCCGTCCTCTGGTGGGGCTTCTTCCTCTCTGCCCTCGACGAGCCGATGGGCTGGGCGACCGTCCTCGCCCCCGCGCTGATGACGTTTCTCCTCGTGAAGGTCTCCGGGGTCGCGATGCTCGACGCCCACATGGCCGCGACGCGGCCCGAGTACGCGGGCTACATCCGGAGGACCTCGGCATTCGTTCCGAGGGCTCCGCGTGAATGAGCCTCCGCGTTTCCCGGGCCCGGAGGCCGAGTACGATGCCAGCGTGCCGGATTCGCCGAGAGATACCGAGGCCGGGTTGATCCTCCTGACGGGCGCGACCGGCTACGTCGGCGGCCGGCTCCTGCGCGCGCTCTCAGAGCGCGGCCACCGCGTGCGCTGCCTCGCCCGGCGGCCGGAGAGCCTGACCTCCCGGGTCCCCGAAGGGACCGAGGTCGTCCCCGGCGACTGCCTGCGGCGGGAGACGCTCGACCCGGCGCTCGCGGGAGTCCACACGGCGTACTACCTGGTCCACTCGATGGCGGCGGGCGCCGCGTTCGAGGAGCAGGACCGCCTCGCTGCCCGCAACTTCGGCGAGGCGGCCCGCGCCGCCGGGGTGCAGAAGATCATCTATCTCGGCGGCCTCGGCGAGTCGGGGGCGGGCCTCTCGGCCCACCTCCGGAGCCGCCAGGAGACGGGCGACGTGCTCCGGTCCGCCTCGGGAATCCCGGTCGTCGAGCTGCGCGCCTCGATCGTCCTCGGCTCGGGGAGCCTGTCGTTCGAGCTCATCCGGTCGCTCGTCGAGCGCCTCCCCGCCATGATCTGTCCCCGCTGGGTGGAGACGAAGGCGCAGCCGATCGCGATCGAGGACCTCGTCGCCTACCTGCTCGCGGCCCTCGACCTGGACCCTGGCGAGGGGCGCACGGTGGAGATCGGCGGCGCCGACCAGGTGACGTACGGCGACCTCATGCGGGAATACGCGGCGCAGCGGGGCCTGAAGCGCTGGCTGATCCCGGTGCCCGTCCTGACGCCCCGCCTGTCGAGCCTCTGGCTCGGACTGACGACGCCGGTCTACGCGCGCGTCGGGCGCAAGCTGATCGAGGGCGTGAGCAACCCGACGGTCGTCCGGGACGACACGGCCCGCCGGCTCTTCCCCGCGATCGTGCCGATGGGCCTCCAGAGGTCCATGGAGCGCGCCCTCGCGAACGAGGACGAGGAGTTCGCCGCAACGCGCTGGTCCGACGCCCTCTCGTCGGCCGGCACGGCGCCCGGCGGCTACGGCGGCCTCAGGGTCGGCGCCCGGCTCGTCGATTCCCGCGTGGTGAGGGTCGCGGCCACGGCGGCGCAGGCGTTCACGCCGGTCCGCCGGATCGGCGGCGAGAGCGGCTGGTACTACGCCAACTTCCTCTGGCGCCTCCGCGGCTTCGTCGACCTCCTCGTCGGCGGTGTCGGCGTCCGCCGGGGCCGGCGCCACCCGGAGACGCTCGCCGTGGGAGACGCGCTCGACTTCTGGCGGGTCGAGGCCTTCGAGCCGGACCGGCGGCTGCGCCTGGCCGCCGAGATGAAGCTCCCCGGAAGGGCGTGGCTCGAATTCGAGGTGAGTGAGGACGGGAGCGGATCGACCATCCGGCAGACCGCCGAGTTCGACCCCGCCGGACTCGCCGGCCTCCTCTACTGGTACGGCGTCTACCCTCTGCACGTCCTCGTGTTCAGAGGGATGCTCCGGGAGATCGCCGCGCGGGCGACGCGCTGACCGGGAGGGCATCGCGCCCGCCGCTGCGCGGGCGGCGCGCCCTCCCGGCCCCGGAACAGGGCATTCCTTACCGGGCGAGCGCGACGACGGTCGTGGCCTGCGGGACGGCCGCCATCGTGGCGGGCGCCTCGCCCGCGGAGAAGCTGTAGCGCCAGGCGCCGAGAGAGAGGGTCCGGACGGCCCAGTCGTGGGAGAGCGTGCCCGAGGTCTCGAGCTCTGCGAGCTTGAGGGAGGCCCGGCGCGCGAGGGCGACGCCGACGACGGTCGAGTTCTCTTCGTCGTAGACCGACACGACGCCACGGTCCGAGGCCCGGAACGCGTACACCCCGGCGGGGAGCTTCACGCTGCCCACCTGGACGGCCTGGTCGAGCCGGAAGACGGCGACGTCGTCGGCGACGGCGGGAACCGCGATCAGCATCGCGAGCGCGGCGAGAAGGAACGACTTGCAGAGGAGAGTTTTCATTTGGATGCCTCCCATTTGTACGTTGCCTGGGGATGTAGGGGCAGAGACCCTGCATGTCGAGATGGACTCGAGCCGCGGGCTGCCGGTTTGTCGAGATTGATCAGGGTTTGTGTCGTTCTGTCGCACCGATCGTCGTAACGAACCACCTCCCATGGGCCGGAGGGTCGACCAGGCTCGGGTGCGGCCGGGTGCCGGGTTACCTGAGCTGGACGTTCACTGCTACGGGCGGTCTCAGAAAAGGTTCGCCAGGGCGAATCGATGTGACAGAAGTGCCCAAGTCGGCCTCCAAACGCCGGTGCCGGGCATCGAGCCGGGCGTGCAGCAGGCCGCAGATGCCTAAACTCTCCGCCGGAGGAGACCGCCATGCCCTGGAACGTCACCGTCGCCGCGATCGTCGAACGGGCCGGTCGATTCCTCGTCGTCGAGGAGCTGGACCCGGGACACCCCGGCCCCGTCTGGAACCAGCCGGCAGGACACGTCGACCCGGGCGAGGCGATCCTCGACGCCGTCGTCCGCGAGGTACGCGAAGAGACGGGACTCCCGTTCACGCCCGAGAGCCTCGTGGGCGTCTACCAGCTCCTCTCGAGGAGCGGCCGCGACTTCTGCCGCTTCTGTTTCGCCGGCACGGTCCCGGAGGGCGTCGAGGCGCATGCCGAGGACCCGGAGGAGATCCTCGCCTGCCGCTGGCTCACGCGTGACGAGATCGCGGCGGGACGCCCCCGTTCGAGCGTCGTCGTCCGCTGCATCGACGACTACCTCGCGGGCGTGCGCCTCCCGCTCGGGGCGGTGACGCACTTCCACGCCGACCGGTGAAGGCGCCCGGGCCGAGCCTCGAAACGAGCCTCTGGCGCCGGTCTGGCGGAGAATCCCTTCGATGAGGGAACCGCGGAACCTCGTCGTCGTCCTCGGGGACCAGCTCGACGCGGCGTCGGCCGCTTTCGACGGCTTCGACCCGGAACGCGACCGGGTCTTCATGGCAGAAGTCTCCGCGGAGGGCGAGCAGGTCTGGTCGCACAAGGCGCGGATCGCGCTCTTCCTCTCGGCGATGCGCCACTTCCGCGACGACCTTCGCGCGCGGGGCTTCGACGTCGCGTACGTCGAGCTCTGCGAGTCGACCCTCGGGACCGAGCTCGCGAGAGCCGTCGAAAGGCTCCGCCCGGAACGGGTCGTCGTCGTCGAGCCGGGCGAGTGGCGAGTGCGGGAGGAGCTGCTCCGGGCCGTCCCCGGCCTCGAGATCCTCCCCGACCGGCACTTCCTCTGCCCGACCGAGGAGTTCCGGGCGTGGGCGAAGGGGCGAGAGCAGCTCCGGATGGAGCTCTTCTACAGGGAGATGCGGAAGAAGACCGGCATCCTGATGGAGGGCGGGCTCCCCGCGGGAGGAGCCTTCAACTTCGACGCGTCGAATCGCGAGAGCTTCGGCGTCCGGGGTCCCGGGCCGGTGCGCGCTCCCCTTGCCTTCCCTCCCGACGCGACGACGCGCGAGGTCCTCGACCTCGTGGGCCGTCGCTTTCCCTCGCACCCCGGGAGCCTCGACCGCTTCGACTGGCCCGTGACCCGCGCGGAGGCGCTCCGGGCCCTCGACGACTTCCTCGCGCACCGCCTCCCCTCCTTCGGCCGCTACGAGGACGCGATGTGGGCCGGCGAGCCCGTCCTCTTCCACTCGCGCCTCTCCGCCGCGATGAACCTGAAGCTCCTCGACCCGCGGGAGGTCCTCCGCGGGGCGGAGGCGGCGTGGCGGACGGGCGCGGCGCCGATCGAGTCGGTCGAGGGGTTCGTGAGGCAGGTCCTCGGCTGGCGGGAGTACGTCCGCGGGGTCTATTGACTCCGCATGCCGGAATACCTCTCCGAGAACGCGCTCGGCGCCGACCGCCCGCTTCCCCCTTTCTACTGGACGGGGGAGACGGAAATGGCGTGCCTGGCCGACGTCCTGGGCCAGACGCTCGATCTCGGCTACGCCCACCACATCCAGCGGCTCATGGTGACGGGCCTCTACGCGCTCCTCCTCGGGGTCCGTCCCGTCGAGGTCCACCGGTGGTACCTCGCGGTCTACGTCGACGCCGTCGAGTGGGTCGAGCTCCCGAACGTGATCGGGATGTCGCAGCACGCCGACGGCGGCTACATGGCCAGCAAGCCGTACGTCGCGACCGGGAAGTACATCCAGCGGATGGGGAACCACTGCCGCTCCTGCCGGTTCGACCCCGCGAAGGCGACGGGCGAGGAGGCCTGCCCGTTCACGACGCTCTACTGGGACTTCCTCGCGCGCCACCGGGCGTTCCTCGCGAAGAACGCCCGGATGCTCCTGCAGCTGAAGAACCTCGACCGGCTCCCCGAGGAGACCCTGCGCGAGATCCGGCAGCGCGCCGCGTCGCTTCGCGCTTCGGCCGCCTGACGGCCGGCTGTCAGGCGCGCGCCCGCACCTTTCCGTGCGAGGCAGAACCGAGGAGCCTCCCTGCCGCCGCGAGCCCCGCGAGGACGGCCCGCTCGAGGCCGGTGTTCCCGGTCGGCGGCACCGCTTCGACCTGCCCGAACGCGTCGCCGGCGAAGAGGAGCGGCGCGCCGTCGAGATCGACGAGCGGGACCTCGCCGGGGAACGGAGCCGACGGGCGGGCGTACCGCCACCGCTTCAGGTCCCTCTCGACGACCGCGTCCGCGCCGAGGCCGAGGGCGCCCAGGGCCGCCGCCTCGAGCGCGGCGGCCGTCTCCTCCGGCGGGGCTTCGAAGCGCTCCGCCGCGACGCTTTCGCGCGCATAGACCGAGAGGCGCGACGGGCCGCCGTCGCGCGCGTTCTCGACGATCCGCGCGACGGGGCCGCCGTCGCGGAGGGCGAGGAGGCCCGCGGGCGGAATCGCCGCCGCGCGCCGGTCGAGGCGGAGGAGGAGGACGAGGCCCGGGTGATAGGCGACGGCCGCGAGCGCGGCGTGGAGGTCGTCGGGGATCCGACTCGCGAGGCCGCCGCGGGAGAGGAAGTCGAGCGCCTGCGGGACCGGGGGTGTCAGGATCGCCGCCGCGCCCCGCAGGGTTGCGCCGTCCTCGAGGACAAGGACGAAGCCGTCCTCGTCGCGCGCGAGGGAGACGGCCTTCGCGCCGAGGCGCACGTCGAGGCCGCGCGCGAGGTGCTTCGCGAGGGAGGTCGCCGGGCCGCGGACGCGGAAGGCGTTCGCCTCGCTCCCGCCCCCGGGCGCGGCCTCGACCCGCTCCACGAGCCCGTCCGCCTCCCAGGTCGCGAGGCGCCGCCGGAAGGAGGCCGTCACCGGCTCGAAGAGCGCCGCGCCGTGGTCGAACGAGCCCCCGTCGCCGAGCCGCCGCGTCGCGAGCCGGCCGCCGGCGCCCCGCCCCTTGTCGACGACGGTGACCTCGAGGCCGTGGTCGGCGAGCGTCCGCGCGGCGAGGAGCCCCGCGGCCCCGGCGCCGACGACGAGGACGGGCGAGGGGTTGCCGCGCGGGCGATTCACGGCGCGAGCGTACCGCTCGAGGCCGAGCCTCATCGCGTGCTCCTCCGTCGGGCGCGGCCTCACGAGGCCGAGGAGGGGACGCTCCGGCGGAAAGGGGCGGTCGAACTGCCCGAGGCACCAGAGGATGCCGCCGTACGACGACGGGTCGCGCCCGTCGAGCGCCCAGCGGTGGTTCAGCTCCTCGGCGAGGGCGAGCGCCTCCTCCGGGCTCCGCGTCCACTCGAGGAGCTTCTTGCCCCAGGTCATCCTCACGTTGTTGTGGAGCTCGCCGTGCGCGACGAGCGAGCGCTGCGCGAGGTCCCAGAGCGGGTCTCCCGTGGTCCCCAGCTCGATGGCCTCGCGGGGCGGGAGGTCGCGCGGCGCGGCCTGGGCCCGTGCGAGGCTCTCTCGCGCCCACGCGGGGAGGGCGGAGACGCTCGCGTGGTCGCCGCGGTGGAAGCAGAAGCTCCACGCCAGCTCGCGCCAGGTGAGGATCTCGTCCAGGTACTTCGCCGCTCCCGGGCCTCCCGCCGCGCGCGCCTCCCGGGCGATGCGGGCGGCGGAGACCATGCCGAAGTGGAGGTAGGGCGAGAGGCGGGAGACGCCGTCGAGGTCGGCGGCGTCGTTGCGCGCCTCGGCGTAGCGCGCGAGCCCCGTCTCGCGGAACGCCCTCCAGCGCGTGCGGGCCGCGGCCTCCCCGCCCCGAAGGCCGGGGACGGCGCCGACGCCGTGGTCGATCGCGCAGGAGGCGACGAGGGAGGGGATACCCTCCTCCGATACGACGAGCGGCGCGAAGCCCGCGTCGCCGGCCCACGGCGGCACGACGGGATCGACCCGCGGGAGGGGCGCGTCGAGGCGCGCGAGGCGCTCGCGCTCCGTGTCGGCCCGGAAGGCGAAGGCCCGCTCGTACGCGCGGCCGACGAGGCGCATCGGGAAGACGCACGCGGCGTCGACCGCGACGACGGGAACGCCCGCCTCCTCGGCGAGCCGTGCCCGCCGCCGCGCGAAGCCCCCGGCCGGGAAGTCCTCCGTCACGACGAGGTCGGCGCGCCGGGCGAGGTCGAGGAGCGCCCCCGAGGGGTCTCCCGGCCCGCGCTCGAGGCGGAAGAAGTGCCTCACGCCCCGGGCCGCGAGATCCCGGGCGAGACCCGGGACCCCTTCGAGGACGAACCGGAACCGGCGGTCCGTCGCCCACCGCGCACGCCAGGTCAGGTCCTGGTAGACGACCACCGGCAGGTGGCGCGCGTTCGCCTCCGCGATCGCGACCTCGAGGGCCGGGTTCTCGTCGACCCGGAGAGCCGTGGCAGCCCACCAGAGGACGAACTCCCCCCGCCCCTCCCGCCGGGCGTCGTTCAGGGGCCGGATCCGTTCGGCGAGGCGCTCGTCCATAGACCGCTCTACGCCGCGCGATGGCACCGGGGATCTCGAGCGCACAGCCCTCTCATTGGCCCGTCGCCGGCGGCGGGAGTGGCCCAGTGGCCCGCGGCAGTCCCGGCCGGACCGCTGCAACCGGATCGATCGCGTGCGCCGCGCCGTTCCGCCCCTCCTCGTCGGCCGGATCGGAGAGGACGTCCCCCGTCCGCAAGGAGAGAAGAAGGAGAAACGCGAGGGCGGCGAAGGCGGGCCAGCCGAGGAAGAGCCACTCGAGGGCCCGGCGGTGCCTCTCGGCCGGGAAGGTCCGCTTCCAGGCCCACGCGACGTGGACGAGGAGCGCCGCCCCACCCGCGGCGAGCGCCGGCGGCAGGAGGTCGCGGGCAGCCCAGAGGGCTCCGGGGGCCGCGTACGCGACCGCCACGAGAATCATCAGGGCCAGCGGATAGACGATATAGGTGGCGACCCGCGCTGCAATCGCGCGACGCCACAGGAGCGCCGTCTCCCACGGTTCGACACGGACCCTCCGCATCGCCACGACGAGCGGCTCCAGCCACATCGCTGCTTCGTGAGCGCTCGTCTCGGCGTCGCTCTCGGCCATGCCGAGCGTCGCGAGGTGAATGTGGAGGCGCCCGTCGGAGCAGGAGATCGCCCTGAGGCGTGCCCCGCGCTCCTCCACCCGGGCGAGCCCCGTCGCGAGCCTCGCCCGGAGCCCCTCCGTCCCCTCGAGGAGCCGCGCGGCCAGAGGGTCCTCCGCGTCGAGGTAGAAGGCGTCGTCGAAGGGCGCGTGCGAGAGCTGCGGCTCCCTCGCGAGCCGGAGCGCCTTGGCGAGCCGGTCGTAGAGTCCTTCCCTCCGGAGGATGAAGCGAAAGGCCCGCGGCACATCGAGGCAGACGCAGACCGAGACGACCCTGCTCTGGTTCCGGTTGACCTGCAGGCGACCCGGCTCGCCCCCGACGCGCCGGTCCACCGGGTCCCGGCCGTTGCGGCAGTCCCACGAATCGGCCAGGAGGGCGCCGAGAGCGAACACGACGAGCGGCAGAACGAACAAGAAGAGGATGAGCAGCTCGAATTCGTCCACGCTGTCGTCCCCCTCCTCCGGCGCACGGTGCCCGGTCTCGAATGGTGTGTGCACGCCGGGCCTCCCCGACCCTGTCCGCAATGTGCGCGGACCATAGCAGAGGGCGGGGCGGCGGCCGGAGCCGGCGCACCGGTGCGTTTCCCGACGGGCGTTCTCGCCGTCTTCCCTGGCGGCCTCATGACGTCTCCGGGGCCGGCGAAGGCTCCGCCGCGGGCGCCCGGCTCAGGAACGCCACGGCGAGGGCGACCACGATCAGGACCGCGGCGACCGCGAACGTGGCCCGCATGCCGACGGCGACGGCGGCGGGGTGCGCGACGGTCAGGTCGGCTGCTCCCGACGCCTTCGCGAACACGGAGCCCATCACGGACGCGCCGGTGATGAGCCCGAGGTTGCGCGACAGGTTGAGCATGCCCGAGACCACGCCTCGCTGGCCTGCCTCGACGTCGGCCATGACGGAGGTGTTGTTCGCCGTCTGGAAGAGCGCATAGCTGGCGGTGATGACGACGATCGGAACGATGTACCCGACGACTCCGATCGCCGTCGGCATCATCGAAAGGGCGGCCGCGCCGGACACGATTCCGACGAGCCCCGCAAGCGTCATGCACGGCGCGCCGAAGCGATCGACCGCGCGACCCGCTGGCACGCCGGTCATCGCCGCGGCCAGCGGGCCCGCCGACAGGACGATCCCGACCATCGCGGCGTCGAGCCCGAGCGCGAGAGAGAGATGGAACGGCCCGACCACCATCGTCGCCATCATCACCGTCGCAACGAGCGCGCTCATCGCGAAACCGGCGCCGAGCGCCGGATTGCGAAGCATCGCCATCCGGACGAGCGGCGCCTTCGCCCGCCCCTCGGCGAGCACGAAGAGGACGCCACCGAGCACCGCGCCCGCCAGGAGCGCGGCGCTGCGCCGGCTGAAGCCGCCTCGCCCGGCCGTCATCGCGAGCGCATAGCACGCGAGCGTCAGGGCGAGCACCAGCGTGCCCGTGGAGTCGAAGCCGGCCCGATCGCCCTTCGCCACGCGACGATCGACCGGCAGGAACCGCCGCGCCATCACGAGAGCGGCGGCGCCGAGCGGAAGGTTGACGAGAAAGATCGCGCGCCAGCCGAGCCCGGCGATCAGAAGGCCGCCGAGCGAAGGGCCGAGCGCCGTGCCGACCGCCGACATCGTTCCGAGGAGCCCCATCGCGGCCCCGGTCCGCTCCTTCGAGACCGTTTCGCCGACGAACGCCATCGTCAGCGCCAGCATGATCGCCGCTCCGAGACCCTGCAGCGCCCGCGCTGCGACGAGCATCCAGAGCGCGGGCGCGAGGCCGCACAGAGCCGAGGCAGCGGTGAACACGACGATCCCCGCGCTCAGCAGCCTCCTGCGGCCGGTGACGTCACCCAGCCGCCCGACGCTGACGACGAGCGTCGTCGTGGCGATGAGATATGCGAGAACGACCCACTGGACCGCGTGGAACGGCGCGTGAAACGCACTCGCCAGCGTCGGCAGCGCGACGTTGGCGATACTCGTTCCGAGAGACGACAACAGCATCGACAGCGAGAGGCTCGTGAGCGCCCATCGGACCGAGGGCCGTCGCTCCGCGGCCTCCTTTGCCGCTGCGTCCCGTCTGTCGTCGATCGCGTTCATCACGAACCCCCTCTTCTTTCGGCTCCCGAGGCGGAGCTGCGATCAAAGTAGGGGCTGTTCGCGTATGGCGGAAGACGCACCATTTGCACTCCATGAGTGCACCGAACGCCATGTCATCCCCAGGCCGTGCTAGCTTCGGAGCATGTCGACGCCCGACTTCAACCTCCTCGGCACCCTCGATGTTCTGCTCGCCGAAGGGAGCGTCGCGCGCGCGTCCAGAAGGCTCGGGCTCAGCCCCTCGGCGATGAGCCGTGCGCTCGCGCGGCTGCGCCTGGCGACCGGCGACCCGCTTCTGGTCCGGGCGGGCCGCGGCCTCGTTCCAACCCCCCGGGCGCTCGAGCTCCGCGATCGGGTCGGCCAGCTCGTGCAGGACGCGGAGGCGGTGCTGCGCCCGGCCGGGAACATCCGGCTCGACGCGCTGGAACGGAGCTTCACGCTGAGATCGGCCGAGGGCTTCGTGGAGAACTTCGGCGCGAGCCTCCTCGCGCGCGTCGGAGCGGAGGCTCCCGGGGTGCGGCTGCGCTTCGTGCAGAAGCTCGACAAGGACAACGTGCCCCTTCGCGACGCGAACGTCGATCTCGAAACGGGCGTCGTCGACGGCGCGACCGACCCCGAGGTGCGCGTGCAGGCGTTGTTCCGCGACCGCTTCGTCGGCGTCGTCCGGGCAGGGCACCCGTTGTGCAGGGGGAGGATCACGCCGGCGCGGTATGCGGCGGCCCGGCACGTCTTCGTCTCCCGGCGGGGCCGGAGCACGGGCCCGATGGACGACGCCCTGAAGCGGATCGGGCTGGAGCGCGAGATCGCCACGGTGGTCGGCGGCTTCTCGACCGCGCTGGCGCTGGCGCGCGCGACCGACCTCGTCGCCACGGTCCCCGAGCGGCACACGGGCAGCCTGCGCGAAGGCATGCACACCTTCCCGCTTCCGGTAGCAACCCCCGAGTTCACCGTCTCGATGCTGTGGCACCCGCGGTTTCAGGCCGATGCCGCGCACCGCTGGCTTCGCGGCTGCGTGAAGGAAGTGTGCGAGGAGCCGCCGCATCGGGCGACGCCTCCGCCCCCGCTTCATGCATCCTCGAAAGCTCCTCGGTCCCCTGTGCACCGCCGCCCGGCAGACCGTCCGCCGCTCCGGAAACGAGGGCGATCGTGAGTCCCTCCGCTAGACTCCTTGCGTGAGACGGCGGAGCGCCCCGGCTCGACGAGCCTCGTCCGACGTCGACCACGCCCCCTCTCCCCGGACCACGATGCCGGTTGCGCCTCTCCTCGTCGCGTCGGCGCTCGCCCTCGCGCTCCTGGCCGGCCTCGGCGACAGTGTCACGTTCGACGAGGGCGTCCACATCGCCTCGGGCCTCACGGCCCTGGGCCGCGGAGACTTCCGCCTGAATCCGGAGCACCCGCCCCTCGCGAAGCTCTGGGCGGCAGTTCCGCTGATTGCGGCCGGGATCCCCGCTCCAGCACCCGGAACCCGGGGTTGGTCGGAAGGAAACACCCTCGAGCTGGCGCGGGCGTGGCTCACCGACCAGGTCGACGGCGAGCGCGTCGTCCGCCTCGCACGCCTTCCGATGCTCGTCGTGCTCGGAGCCTTCCTCTGGGTCGTCTTCTCGAGCGTCCGCACCGTCCTCGGCTCGAACGCCGCCTTCCTCGCCCTGTTCGCAGCGGCGTTCGACCCTCTCGTTCTCGGCCACGGCCGCCTCGTGACGACGGACCTCGCGGCCGCGATCGCCATCCAGGCCTCTCTCCTGTCGCTGGCTCGCTTCCTGCAGAAGCCCGGCGTTGCAAACGGGCTGCTCTTCCTCCTCGCGCTCGGCTTCGCGAGCATCACCAAGTACTCGTGGGTCGTCGCCGTCCCCGCACTGGCCAGCATGGGAATCGTGTGGGTACTTCAGCGGGAAGCCTCGGCCGAGGGCACGGGCGAGGCATCGCTCGCCGCTCCCGGGCGTCGACGGGATCGCCGAATCGTTCTCCTGGGGGGGCTCGCCGTCGGAGCTGTGGCGGCCGTAGGCGTCGCCGTATGGGGCATCTACGGGTTCCGGTACGAGCCCTACCGCGGGAACGACGCTCCCACGGCCCTCCTGCGGCGCGACTCGAACTCCGATGGCCGGTTCGCGGGAAACCGCGAGGAGGGCTGGAAGATCGTCCAGGAGGACTGGGCCACGGGGATCCGGCGGCGAGGAGCGCTGCCGCGCGTCGTCGAGTTCGCACGCGCCCGCCGGGTGCTCCCCGAGCCCTACCTCTACGGCCTCTCCTACGTCGACAAGTGGTCCCGCCAGCGCATCGCATACCTCAGGGGCCAGCTCTCGACGAAAGGCTGGGTGTCGTATTTCCCCGTGGCCTTTCTCGTGAAGACGCCCGTCGTCACGCTCGTTCTCCTGGGCCTTGGAACCCTGGCGATCCTCGGGCGGCGGGTCGCGGTCGAACCGAAGGGGCGACTCCTGCTCCTCGGGATGTCGGTCTTCTCCGTCACCTGGCTGGTCCTTTCGGTTTCGGGGGGGCTCAACATCGGCCTGCGGCATCTCCTCCCCGTCTACCCGCTCCTCTTCCTCGTCGGCGGCGCGGCCGCCGCGTTCGCGGGCGCGCCGCGTGCGCGGCTCCTCGCCGTCACGCTCGCAGCCCTTCTCGTGGTCGAGACCCTCTCCGCTTTTCCGAATCACCTCGGCTTCTTCAATCGTCTCTCGGGGGGGGCGGCGAGGGGCAGGGCGTGGCTCGCCGACAGCAACCTCGACTGGGGTCAGGACCTGCTCCGACTCAGGGACTATTGCCGCGAGCGTCGCATCGACGAGATCCACCTCGCCGTCCACCCGTCCACCCCGATGCCGAAGTCCTTCCGGCCGGCGTTCGTCCTCGCAGCGTCGCCCGGAAGCCGCCTCTCACCGCTCACGCCAGGAACCTACGTGGTGAGCGTCAACACGCTCCTGGGGCTCTGGGAGCCGATGGTTCGGGACGAGACCTGGAGTGACCCGGGGTTCCTCGAGAACGCGCGACGCGCTCTGGGATGGGCGTCGTCTCCGCCAGAAGCAGGCGTGCCGGCCAGGCTCCTCGCCCGGGCGCGCGAAGACGCCGAGGTCCTGCACCACGCGCGCCTCGTGAACCGGCTCCGCTCGCGGCCGGAGGACGGCCGCATCGGTACGTCGCTCCTCGTCTTCGAATTGACGGCCGACGACCTTCGCTCCCTCTCGACGTTCTAGTTTCCGCGGTCGACACCCGCCCGGGCGCGGTGTCAGGCGCCGTCGCGGCTGACGATCGCCGCGCTGGCCATCAGCTCCTCGAGGAGCGCGAGAGCACACTTGCCGCTCATCTGGAACGGGTCGAGGACCGGCGTCTCCGAGAACCTCAGGACGGTGCCGCGGTTGACCCGGTTCAGGTTCACGTTCCCCATCCGCCAGGTCGCGAAGCGCCGCTCGCCGATCTCGGCGTAGTCGAGGAGGGTGACGTCCGTGTGGCGGGGATCGCGCAGGATGCGGCCGTAGAGCTCGTTCACCGCGGCGCGGCCCCCCTCGAGCACCTGGAGGAAGACGTTCCCCTCGGAGGAGGTGCAGAGGATGCCGGTGAGGCCGTGGGCGGCGTTGTACGCGTGGGCCTTCTCGAGGATCGAGGCGACGAGCGCTTCGTCGACCGGGGCGTTGGCGCGGCTGGCGTAGAGGAGGCGGACGAGCATCTCTTCTCTCCCTACTTCGTCCGGCCCGCCAGGAGCGAGAGGAACTCGCGCCTCAGGTCGGGGTTCTTCAGGAACGAGCCGCGCATGACGCTGTTCGTCATCTTCGAGTCCGAGTCCTTCACGCCGCGCCACTTCATGCAGTAGTGGTCGGCCTCCATGACGACGGCGAGGCCGTCGGGCTGCATCTTGTCCTGCAGCAGCTCGGCGAGCTCGGTGATCGCCTCCTCCTGGATCTGCGGCCGGGCCATGACCCACTCCACGAGGCGGGCGTACTTCGAGAGGCCGATCAGGGCGGAGTGCTCGTTCGGCATCACCCCGACCCAGATCCGGCCGATGATCGGACAGAGGTGGTGCGAGCAGGCGCTCCGCACCATGATCGGGCCGACGATCATCAGCTCGTTCAGGCGGCCCACGTTCGGGAACTCGGTCACCGGCGGCTGCCCGCCGTAACGGCCCGCAAAGACCTCGTTCAGGTACATCTTGGCCACGCGGCGGGCCGTGTCCCTCGTGTTGTGGTCGCTCGCGGTGTCGATGACGAGCGCCTGGAGGACGCCCTCGATCTTCTCCGCGACTTCCAGCCGGAGCAGCTCGAGCTCCCCGTCCTCGATGTAGGCGGCGATGTTGTCGTTGGCGCGGAAGCGGCCGCGCGCCTTGCGGATGCGATCCCGGATGCGGTCGGCGACAGGTGTCCGTCCGTCTGCGACCCGGCTCGCGGGCTCTATCGCCCCGGCCTGATTCGACATGGGCTCGATCTCCTGTGGAAAAAGGCTACCACGTGCTCGCGGGGCCCCGTTCCCGCCCGGAGCCGGGACGCTGGGCGACCCTCTCGATCGCGAGGAGCGAGACGTCGTCACCGGGACCGCCGTCCGACCAGTTCCGCACGGCGTGGGCGAGAAGCTCTAGCCCCTCCCGGAGGGGCAATTCCCGGGTCCGGTCAATCTCGGCCATCAGCCGCGCCGGGCCGAACTCGACCTCCGAGGCGTCGAGCGCTTCCGTGACGCCGTCGGTGTAGAGATAGATGCGATCCCCCGGCGCGAGGGAGACGGTCTCGTCCCGGTACGACGCGCTCTCGATCATCCCGATCGGCAGGCCGCGCCCCGGCAGCTCCACGGGCGGTGCGCCCCGGCGCAGGAGGAGCGGTGGCGGGTGGCCGGCGACGACGTAGCGGAATCGCCCTTCCAGGTCGTCGTAGGCCCCGTACACCAGGGTGAAGTACTGCCGCGTCCGCTCCATCGGGAACTGGCGGTTGAGGCGCCCCGCGAGCCTCGCGGGAGAGACGGTGGCCGGGCCGTCCCCTGCGTCCTCGACGAGGAGGGAGCCTTCGCGGGAAGGAGCCAGCAGGTGGTTCAGTGTGAACGACAGGAGGGCGGCCCCCACGCCGTGCCCGCTGACGTCCGCGAGGTAGAGCCCCACCGAGCCGAGGGGGAGGGGGACGACTCCCATCGCGTCGCCCGCGAGCTCGGTGCAGGGGTGGAACGCGCGGGCGACGCGAAGACCCGGGAGGTGCATCTCCGGCGGCGGGAGGAGGGACTGCTGGACGCGCGCCGCCAGCTGCACCTCGTGCTCGAGCGCCTCCTTGGCGTGCCGCAGGCCCTCCTCGGCGTTCCTTCGCGCCGTGACGTCCGACTGGATCCCGATGAAGTGCGTGGCCTCTCCCGTCTCGTCGCGAACGGGCGTGATCGACAGCCGGTTCCAGAACGGCGTCCCGTCCCTCCGGTAGTTGAGGATCTCGACGACGCACTCGCGTTCCCCCGCGACGGCGGCGCGGATCCTCTCGACTGCGGCCCGATCCGTGTCGGGTCCCTGGAGGAACCGGCAGTTCCTCCCCAGCACCTCGGCGGCGGGGTAGCCCGTCACGCGCTCGAAGCCCTCGTTCACGTAGATCAGGGGACGGTCCGGGAGGCGGGCGTCGGCGATCGTGACTCCCTCCGCCGCCACGTCGAGGGCCCGGTCCTTCAGCGCGAGCTGGTCTCCCGGCGCCCTTTCCCGGAGGAGAGCCGCGAGGTTCGACGTCCCGGCGGTTTCCGATGGCTGATTTGAGATGCGCGCCCCCTGCTCCCGATCCGCCCCGATCATAGGCGCGGGGGCGTCGCCACGACCTCTCGATGCGCCGCGCCCGGTCTCGCGGCTCAGGAAGCCGTCGCCGGCGGGCGGCCCGCCGCCATCCCGCCGTCGACGGGGAGGACGGCGCCCGTGACGTTCGCGGCGCCGTCCGAGAGGAGGTAGAGGACGGCCGCGGCGACGTCGGCGGGCTCGGAGATGCGCCCCGTCGGGTGCATCGCCTGCGACACCTTCAGGCTCGCCTCGCTGGACGTGATCGCGGCCGACATCGGCGTCCGCACGAGGCCCGGGGAGACGACGTTCACGCGGATGCCGTACCGCGCCAGGTCCATCGCCGCCGACCGGGCGAGGCCCACGACCGCGGCCTTCGCCGCCGAGATCGCCGCGTGGTTCGGGAGGCCCAGGGAGGCCGCCGCCGAGCCGAAGAGGACGACCGAGCCGGCTCGCGCCTTCCGCATCGGACCGAGCGCGGCCTGGAGCGCCCGGAAGGCCGACCCCGCGTTGAGGTCGAGCTGGCGAGCGAAGTCCTCCTCGCCCGTTGCCGAGAACGGCTTCAGGAGGATGGAGCCGACGGCGTGGACCCAGCCGTCGAGGCGGCCGGTCCGGGCCACGGCCTCGGCCGCGGCAGCCGAGAGGGCGACCTGCGACCCGGCATCCGCGACGAAGGCACTCGCGGCCCCGGCCCGCCCCGCAAGGGCGTCCAGCTCCGCGACGCGCTCTGCGAGCATCGCTTCGTTTCGTGCCACGAGGAGGACGCTCCCCCCCTCGCGCACGACCCCGCGGGCCACCTCGCTTCCGATTCCGCCGGTTCCTCCGACGACGACGACCGTTTTGCCCGATAGCCTCATGCGGCTCTCTACGCCGCGCCCACGAGGCCGGACTGCCCGGGGGGGCGAACGGGCGGGTGAGCGAACGCCCCGCTACGCGCCCGGCCGCCAGTAACCGTGGAAGCTGACCGGCACGTGGTGCTCGAGGAGGACGCGGGCCAGGGGGCCGTCCGCGACCCTCGCCGCGTCGAGGATCGCGAGCGAGCTCCTCCTCGAGTCGCCGTCGTAGAGCTCGACGAGGAGCCACCCTTCCTCCTCCCCGGCGCGCGCCGGGTCGGGGACGAAGACCGGCTCGCTCGTGAAGACGCGGTCGCCGAAGTCGTGCTCGACGGTGCTCCCGTCCTCGAAGTCGACCCGCGCCACGGCGTTCCAGAAGAACTGTCGCGGCCGCGCGCTCGCCATCCAGCCCCAGCGGTTGCGCCGGCCGAGGAGGCGGTCGTCGATCCGCGGCCACTCGAAGCTCCCCCCGGCCACGACCTCGTTGCGCGCGCGCGTCGCACCCGGCGCGACCCGGATCCTCCGGACGAGCCCCGGGTGCTCGAAGCGCCCCGGCCGCCCCTTCATCACCTCGAGGACGAGCGGCTCCTCGCCGATGAAGTGGTCGGGGTCCTCGTAGCCGACGAAGTCGAGGACGAGCTCGTCCCCCTCCTCGTGCCCGTTGAACGAGTGCCACATGAACGACGCCTCGGTCTCGACGAAGCGGGGGGCGACGCCCCCGCCCCGCCGCTCCCTCGGGAGGATCATGAGGAGGCTCCCGTCGGCCCCGTTCCAACGTAGGGAGTCGACGATGCTCCTGAGGCCCAGGAGAAGGCCGAAGACCTCGATCGTCGCGGGGTGGAGGTGGAGGACGACGAAGCGCCGCGTCACGAACCAGTCGTGGACGTAGGAGAAGCGGGGGAGCGGGTAGACGTCGTGCCCGGCGAGGGAGCCGTCGGCGGCGAAGGTCGTCAGGTGGACGTTCAGCTTCCGCCCGAACTCGAGGCCGAAGTGGAGCCACTCGCCCGTCTCGACGTCGATCTTGTTGTGGGCCGCGTAGAGGGTCAGGTCGCGCGGGAGGCCGAAGCTCGTCTCGCCGACCGTCTCGAGCGTGTCGGCGTCGAGCTCCCACGGGAGCCCCGTCTCGTCGAACGCGAAGACCTTTCCCCACCGGGGGACCGCCGTGATGCCGGCCTGGCTCCGGATGTTCCGCTCGGGCAGGACGTTCGCGAAAAAGCCCCCGGGGGCCTGGGTGCTGAACGTGCCGAAGACGAACGCGCCGGCCTTCTCCTCGGCCACGAACTTCTCCGTCCTCACGAAGCGGGCGCGGTAGAAGACCCCCTCCTCGCCGAACCGGAACGCCTGGACGAGGCCGTCGCCGTCCAGGAGCGCCCTCCGGCGCTTCCCTCCCCGGTCGAAGAGGCCGGGCCCGTTGCGGTAGAGCGTCCCGCGAAGCCCCTCCGGGACCGTCCCCTCGACGCGCGGCGCGTACGACTTGTCCTCGAGGAGGCTCGTCGCGAGCCCTCCCCACGGCTCGGCGTCCATGAGCGCGGCGGTCCGGCTCGTCTTCAGCGGCGGGCTCGCGGAGCAGCCCGGCACGGCGAGCGCCACCCCGCCCGAGCCGAGAAGGCCGAGGAGTTCCCGCCTCGTCAAGCGGTTCTCCGGGAGAGAGCCGGGTTTGGTCACGAACGGACAGGCCGGGGAATCGTCAATTTCTTCCTCGTGTTCGCGGCGGGCGGGGCCACCCCTCGCACCGCCACGGCGGGCGGGCGCGTCAGCCCTGCGGCTTGTAGCGGTGCTCGTCGCAGAACGTGGACTGCGGCGTGTGGGCGGGGCGGAAGCAGACCCGGCAGGTCCCGGCCACGGGGGGCGGGCCCGCCACCTTCTGCGGGTTCCTCTTCATCATCTCCGCGAGGAACCCGACGCCGAAGACGCCGGCCGCGACGAGGACGCCGAGGGGGACCGCGAGGAGGGCGGTCACTCCGATCAGCCCGAGCGCGACGCCCGCGAGGAGGCCGGCGGCCCCGGCGGCGAGGAGCGGCATCGTCAATCCCCTTCCCGTCGCCTGCCTTTTCCTCTGCTGCGCCGCGAGCGCGGCCCGGACGTGCTCCTCCGGGATCCCGAGCTCCTCCGCGATCGCGAAGACGTTGCCCTCGCTCTTCAGCGAGGGGACCTCGGACTCCTGCTTCAGAGCCTCGCCCTGCAGGCGGCTCGCCTCCTGCAGGACCGCCGTCAGCTCGTCGCCCTTGAGGTCGATCGAGGGCGGGGCCGGTCGCGGGCGCTGCCTCAGGGACTCTTCAACCATGAGGGAATTCTAGAGGAAGCGCGTTCCCCCGCCTCTCTCCCCTACCCCGTCGTCAGCTTCCGGTACTTGATCCGGTGCGGCATGTCGGCGGCGGAGCCGAGGCGCTTGTGCCGGTCGGCCTCGTACTCCTGGTAGTTCCCCTCGAACCAGAACGTCTTCGAGTCCCCCTCGAAGGCGAGCATGTGGGTCGCGACGCGGTCGAGGAACCAGCGGTCGTGCGAGATGACGACGGCGCAGCCGGCGAAGGAGAGGAGAGCCTCTTCCAGCGCGCGGAGCGTGTCGACGTCGAGGTCGTTCGTCGGCTCGTCGAGGAGGAGGAGGTTGCCGGCCTTCTTCACGGTGCGGGCGAGGTGGAGGCGGTTCATCTCGCCCCCGGAGAGGTCGCCGATCCGCTTCTGCTGGTCGGCCCCCTTGAAGTTGAACATCGAGCACCAGGCGCGGCTGCTCATCTCGCGGCGGCCGACCATGATCTTCTCCTCGCCGCCGGAGATCTCCTCCCAGACCGACTTCGTCTTGTCGGGCCGGTCGCGGTTCTGGTCGACGTACGAGGGGAAGACCGTCTCCCCCACCTTCAGGACGCCGCCGTCGGGCGTCTCGAGGCCCATGATCATCTTGAAGAGGGTCGTCTTGCCGGCCCCGTTCGGGCCGATGACGCCGACGATGCCGCCCTTCGGGAGGTCGAAGGAGAGGTCGTCGAAGAGGAGGTTGTCGCCGTACGACTTCTTCAGGCTCTCCGAGCGGACGACGACGTCGCCGAGCCGGGGCCCGGCCGGGATGTAGATCTCGTTCGTCTCGCCGCGGCTGTCGGCCCCGCTGTCGGCGAGGAGCTGCTCGTAGGCCTGCAGGCGCGCCTTCCCTTTGGCGTGCCGGGCGCGGGGGGCCATGCGGACCCACTCCAGCTCGCGCTCGAGCGTCTTCTGCTTGGTCGTCTCGGCCTTCTCCTCCTGGGCGAGGCGCGACGCCTTCTGCTCGAGCCAGGAGGTGTAGTTCCCCTTCCACGGGATGCCGGCGCCGCGGTCCAGCTCGAGGATCCACTGGGCGACGTTGTCGAGGAAGTAGCGGTCGTGCGTGACGGCGACGACGGTGCCGGGGTACTCGGCGAGGTGCTGCTCGAGCCAGGCGACCGACTCGGCGTCGAGGTGGTTCGTCGGCTCGTCGAGGAGGAGGAGGTCGGGCTTCTCGAGGAGGACGCGGCAGAGCGCGACGCGCCGGCGCTCGCCGCCGGAGATCTTCGTGACGTCGGAATCGGGAGGCGGGCAGCGCAGCGCGTCCATCGCCGTCTCGAGGGTCCGGTCGAGGTCCCAGCCGTTCGCCGCCTCGATGGCGTCCTGGACGCGGCCGTACTCGGCCATGACCTTCTCCATCTCGTCGTCGGAGAGGCTCTCGCCCATCTTCTCGCCCAGCTCGTCGAAGCGCGCGAGGAGCTTCTTGGTCGGCGCCACGGCCGCCTCGACGTTCTCGAGAACGGTCTTGGCCGGGTCGAGCCACGGGTCCTGCGCCAGGAAGCCGACGCGCGTCCCCTCGGCCGCAAAGGCCTCGCCGTTGAAGTCCTTGTCGACGCCCGCCATGATTCGCAGGAGCGACGACTTCCCCGCCCCGTTCAGGCCGAGGACGCCGATCTTGGCGCCGGGGAAGAACGAGAGGTAGATCCCCTTCAGGATCTCCCGCTGGGGCGGGACGACCTTGCGGAGGTTGACCATCGTGTAGATGTATTGCGGTGCCATGGCGAGACCTCGTCGCGGCTTCGGCCGCGGGGGCGGGAGAGTAGCAGAGCGCCCCGGGAGATCCCCGGCCTGCCTGATCGGAAAGATCTGCCGCTCCCCAGGGAAAGGAGAAAGTGAGGTTGCCCCGGCACACGGTTCCTCCCTCTCACCACCCCCCCCCCGACCGCCTCGCGACCGGTCAGCTGACCTACTGACGGCTCGCCGGTCCGGTCGCCCCGGACCGGCGGCACCCGCCTCCCGTAAACTCCCCTCCCGGCCGGACCCGAGCCGGCCGCGGAGGTCGAATGCGCCGAGCCGTCCTCATCATCGCCATGTCCCTCCTCGCACCCGGCGCGCTCGCGCAGACGGGAAAGCCCACGCTTCCCCGCGTGCCCCTCTCGCCCCGCGCGACGGAGGTGATCGCCGTCGGCACCGGGCAGGTCCAGGTCGAGTACAGCCGGCCGTTCGCGAAGGGCCGGAAGATCTTCGGGGGCCTCGTACCCTGGGGCACGGTCTGGAGGACGGGTGCCAACGCAGCGACGACGCTGAAGACGAATGTCGGCCTGACCCTCGGAGACGTCGCCGTTCCGAAAGGGACCTACACGCTCTACACCCTGCCGGGGGAAAAATCCTGGAAGCTCATCGTGAACCGCCAGACGGGGCAGTGGGGGACGGAGTACGACCCGAAGATGGACGTCGCGCGGATCGGCATGAACGTCGAGACGCGCGCCGACGCCCTCGAGGCCTTCACGATCTCGTTCCTCCCGGAGGACGCCTTCCGGGGAAGCCTGCGCATCTCCTGGGAGAAGCTGACGGTCTCCGTTCCCTACGCCTTCCGCCAATGACGGGAGCGGGTCTCACGACCCTCCCGGAGGAGACGCTCGAATGACCCTGAAGCCCGCCTTCGCGGCTGCCCTTCTCGCCCTGGCAGCACTTCCCCTCGCCGCCGCCCCCGAGAAGCGGGCCGTGACGATCGAAGACCTCCACAAGGTGAGAGGGGTGGCCGAGCCCGCCATCGCACCGGACGGACGGAGCCTCGTCTATACCGTCACGACGACCGACCTGCCGGCCGTCAAGCGCTGGACGAATCTCTGGCGCGTCGATGCCGACGGCAAGAACGCCCGCGCCCTGACGGTCCTCGACAAGCGCGACGCGAGCCCGTCGTTCTCGCCCGACGGCGCGACGCTCGCGTTCCTCTCGACGCGTTCCGGCGACCCGCAGGTCTGGTTCCTGCCGGTCGCCGGGGGCGAGCCCGAGAAGAAGACCGACGTCCCCGGCGGCGTCGGCGCGTTTCGCTTCTCGCCCGACGGCAAGCGCCTCTTCCTCGTCGCCGACGTCTGGCCCGCCTGCGCCGCCGACCTCGACTGCAACCGGAAGAGGAACGACGCGATGGAGAAGGGAAAGATGAAGGCGGTCGTCGCCGACTCCCTCTTCGTCCGCCGGTGGGACTCCTGGGAGGACGGCAAGCGGACGCACGTCCTCCGGATGGACCTCGCCGACGCGAAGGCCCCGCTCGTCGACCTGACACCGGGCGATTTCGACTCCCCCGCCTTCTCGGTCGGCGGCGGTGCCGACTTCGACGTCTCTCCCGACGGCAAGGAGCTCGCCTTCACGTCGCACCGCGATGCGAACCCCTCCTCTTCGACGAACGTCGACGTCTACGTCGTGCCGGTGGACGGCACCCCCGAGCAGCTGAAGGCGCCGAGGAACCTCACCGCGAAGAACCCGGCCTTCGACGGCTCGCCGAAGTACTCGCCCGACGGGAAGTCGATCGCCTTCCGGATGCAGCGGACCCCCGGGTACGAGTCCGACCGCTTCCTCCTCGCCCTCTTCGACCGGGCGAGCGGCGCGAGCCGTGTCCTCACCGAGGCGTTCGACTCCTGGGTCGGCGACTACCGCTTCCACCCGGACGGGAAGCGGGTCTTCTTTCTCGCCGACATGAAGGGGCGCACGCCGCTCTTCGACCTCGACCTCGCCTCCGGCGCGATCCAGGCCGTCACGGCCGTCGGGCACGTCGACGCGTTCGAGATCGCCCGCGACGGGACCTGGGCCGTCCTCGCCCGCCGCCAGATGCACCTGCCGGCCGAGCTCTGGCAGGTGGCGCTCGCCGGGAAGGCGCCGGGCACCACGACGCCCCTCACGTTCCAGAACCAGGCTCTTCTCGAGGAGGTCGACTTCCGGCCGATGGAGGAGGCCTACGTCGACAGCCCGTCGGGCAAGAAGATCCAGGTCCTCCTCGTCAAGCCGCACGGCTTCGACCCGGCGAAGAAGTACCCCGTCATCGTGAACGTCCACGGCGGCCCGCAGATGCAGTGGGCCGACGCGTTCCGCGGGGACGCGCAGGTCTACCCCGGCGCAGGCTACGTCGTCGCGTTCCCGAACCCGCACGGCTCGACCGGCTGGGGGCAGGACTTCACCGCCGCGATCTCGGGCGACTGGGACGGCAAGGTGATGAAGGACGTCCTCGCCGTGGCCGACTGGCTCGCCGTGCAGCCGTGGGCCGACAGGGACCGGATCGGGGCGATGGGCTGGTCGTGGGGCGGCTACGCGATGATGTGGCTCGCCGGAAACGACAACCACTTCAAGGCGCTCGCCTCGATGATGGGCGTCTACGACCTCCGGTCGATGTACTCGATGACCGAGGAGCTCTGGTTCCCCGAGTGGGACCTGAAGGGGACCCCCTGGCAGAACCCCGGGGGGTACGCGAAGCAGAGCCCGTCGTCGTACGTCGAGAAGTTCAGGACGCCGACGCTCGTGATCACCGGCCAGAAGGACTTCCGCGTCCCCTACACGCAGTCGCTCGCGTTCTTCACCGACCTGCAGAAGATGGGCGTCCCGTCGCGCCTGATCGTCCTCGAGAACGCGAGCCACTGGCCCGGCTGGTACGACATGGTCCTCTACTACGCCGCCCACCTCGACTGGTTCCACAAGTACCTCGGCGGCGCTCCCTCCCCCTACGACCCGAAGGCGCTCGTGGCGAACGACGTCTTCGGAAAGGAGAAGGACGGGAAGAAGGACGAGGCCGCGAAAAAGTAGCCCTGTCTTCCGCGAGCCCGGAACCGAAGGCCGCGCCGGGAGCGCGGCCTTCGCCGTTCAGGCCGTCCGGCCGAGGAGGAGGGCGTTCGCGAACGAGCGGAAGAGCCGTGCGCCGTCGGCGTTTCCGAGCATCGCCTCGGAGGCCCGCTCGGGGTGCGGCATGAGCCCGACGACGTTCCGCTCGCGGTTGCAGACGCCCGCGACGTCGTCGAGGGAGCCATTCGGGTTCGCGCCCGTGCCGCGCGACCCCGCCGCGTCGCAGTAGCGGAAGACGACCTGGTCGTGGGTCGTCACGTCGTCGAAGGTCGCGGCCTCGGCGCGCCAGTTGCCGTCGCCGTGCGCGATCGGGAGACGCAGGACGTCGCCCTTCGTCAGCTCGGCGGTGAACGGCGTCCGGATCGTCTCCACGCGGATGAAGACGTCCTCGCACCGGAAGCGCTGGCCCGAGTTGAGGAGGAGCGCGCCCGGGAGGAGCCCCGCCTCGCAAAGGACCTGGAAGCCGTTGCAGATGCCGAGAACGGGGCCACCCCGTGCCGCGAAGTCGCGCACGGCGTCCATGATCGGCGAGAAGCGGGCGAGCGCGCCGCAGCGCAGGTAGTCGCCGTAGGAGAAGCCGCCGGGGAGGATGACCAGGTCGGGGCGGCCGAGGTCGGTGCCGGCGTGCCAGACGGGGCGCGCGTCGGCTCCGATCGTCGCCTCGACGGCGTGGACGGCGTCGTGGTCGCAGTTCGAGCCGGGGAAGACGACCACCGAGACGCGCGGCCGCGCCCCGGCGCTCACCCGAGCACCTCGGCTTCGTACTCCTCGATGACGGGATTGCAGAGGAGCTTCTCGGCCATCTGCCCGGCGAGAGCCGTCGCCTCGGCGGCGTCCCGGGCCTCGACCTCGACGCGGAAGACCTTCCCCGCGCGGACGTCGCCGACGCCCGGGAAGCCGAGCCGCGCCAGCGCCCCCGCGATCGCCTTGCCCTGCGGGTCGAGGACTCCCGACTTCGGGACCACCGTCACCTGGACCTTCATTCGATTCCTCCCGCGGGCCGCGCCCGGTACCAGCCGGTCGGTGCGTCGGGACCCGCCACCTCGAGGACGACTTTCGCCCCGAGCCGTTCGACGCCCTGGCGGAGCGCGCGCTCGGCCAGGGTCGGCGTGTTGTTGTTCTTCGACAGGTGCAGCCCCACGACGATCCTCGTCCGTTCGCCGAGCAGGCGCGCGAGGCCCGCGGCCGCGGCCTCGTTCGAGAGGTGCCCCACGTCCGAGAGGATCCGCTTCTTCAGGAACGCCGGGTAGGCCCCTTCCCGGAGGACGTCGACGTCGTGGTTCGCCTCGAGGCCGAGGACGTCGCACCCTTCGAGGGCTTCGAGAACGTTCTCCGAGAGATGCCCGAGGTCCGTCGCGACCCCGACGCGCCGCCCGGCGCCGTCTGCGAAGACGTAGCAGACCGGGTCGACCCCGTCGTGCGGCGTGCGGGTCACCCGGACGGTCAGGTCGCCCCCGCCGAAGCAGAGCTCCGCGCCGTCCGCGACGGTGCGCAGATCGGCGAAGAGCGGCCCGGGGAGGCCCGCCTTCGCGAGCGTGCCCTGCGTGGCATAGACGGGAATGCCGCGTTTCGTGGCGAGGACCGCCGCGGAACAGACGTGGTCCGAGTGCTCGTGCGTCAGGAGGAGCGCCGAGACGTCGTCGAGAGTCATCCCGAGCTTGCCGAGCCGCACGCCGATCTGCCGCGGCGAGAGGCCGGCGTCGAGGAGGACGGCGGTGCGGCCGGCCCGGATCACCGCGCAGTTCCCCGTGGAGCCCGACCCGAGGAAGGCGACCTCGATCACGCCGTCCCCGTCGACCCGAAGCCGCCGGCGCCGCGCGCGGTGCCGTTCAGCTCGGGGGCCCGCTCGAAGCGCGCCCGCACGACGGGCGCCACGACGAGCTGGGCGATCCGCTCCCCGCGGGCGAGCGTGACCGGCTCGGCGCCGAGGTTCACGAGGATGACGCCCACCTCGCCGCGGTAGTCGGCGTCGATCGTCCCGACGCCGTTGGCGAGGGCGAGCCCCTTCTTCAGCGCGAGGCCCGAGCGGGCGCGGACCTGCGCCTCGAAGCCGGGCGGGATCTCGAGCGTCAGGCCGGTCGGAACGACGGCGCGGGCGCCGGGAGCGAGCGTCATCGGCGTCTCGAGGGCCGCCCGCAGGTCGGCGCCGGCCGCGAGGTCGCTGGCGTACTCCGGAGGACCGAGATCCGCGCACTCCGGGCGGAGCCGGAATCGGACCGTGACGCTCCCGGAGACGCTCTCGGGGGCGCGCGAGGCGGCGCTCACGCCGCGAGCTCGCCGGCGAGGTCGTCGACGGTGGCGCCGACGAGGGAAGGGCCCGTCACGCCGAAACCGGTCGCATCGGGCGTCCCGAAGAGAACGCCGATGGCGTCGTCGACCTCGGCCGCCGTCACGGCCTCGATCTCGGCGATCACCTCGTCGGCCTCCCAGGGTCGCCCCCGGTAGAGCCAGGCGCGGACCACGCCCTCGCGCCGCGAGGAGGTCGACTCGAGCGACATCGCGATCTCGGCCCGGACCTGGTCCTTCGCGCGCCGCAGCTCGGAGCGCGTGATCCCCGTGCTGCGCAGCTCGCGCAGGACGGCGCCCGTGGCGCGGACGAGCTTCGGGAGCTTCTTCGGCGCCGTCGCCGCCTCGATGAGCGCCATCCCGCCGTCGCGGTGGAGCGTGAGCCCCGCCCCGACGTGGTAGGCGAGGCCGTGCCGCTCGCGGACGCGCCGCCAGAGGCGGGACGAGACGCCCCCTCCGAGGACGACGGAGAGGAGCCACGCGGCGGGGACCTGACGGTCGGCGTAGGCCGGGGCCGGCGTCCCCACGAGGAGGTGCGTCTGGGTCAGGTCGAGCCGCGGGATGTGGAAGGCGCAGCGCGTCGCCCTCGGCGACAGGCGGGCCGCGGCCTCCGGGCCGAGCGGGGCCGGCGCGTGACGCCGCTTCCTGCGCTCGGCCGAGAGGAGCCTCAGAAACGCCTCCGGCTCGAACGCGCCGACCGCGACGAGGAGCGTCCTCTCCGGCCGGAAGACCTCGCGAAAACGCTTCACGAGCCGCCCGCGCGTCAGGGCGCGAACCGTCTCGCCGGTCCCGAGGATCGGGGCGCCGAGCGGATGGTCGGGCCAGTAGGAACGGACGAACGTCTCGTGGAGGCGGTCCTCGGGAACGTCGTTCGCTTCGGCCATCTCCTCGAGGATGACCTTCCGCTCGGTCTCGACGTCGTCGGCCGTGAAGGCCGGCGCTTCCGTCAGGTCCAGCAGGAGAGAGAGCGCGTCGGGCAGCCGCTCGGACGGTGTCCGGGCGTGGACCGCCATCCACTCCTTCGTGGTGTAGGCGTCGCAGTCGCCGCCGAGGCGGTCGGTCGTCCGGGCGATCGCCGCGCCCGTGCGGCGGCGGGATCGGCGGAAGAGGAGGTGCTCGAGGAAGTGGGTCGATCCGAGGTCCGAGGGCTCCTCGTCGGCCGATCCTCCCGCGACGTAGATGCCGAGGGCCACGCTGCGCACGTCCCGCATCGGGTCGAGCCAGACGGCGAGGCCGTCTCCGAGGGTTCGGGTCTCCACGGCGCGGATCTTACCGTCGGGCCGTGATGGGTCAGTTCCTGCCGCCGCCGGGGGGAGCGGGACCCGTTCCGCCGAAGCCGGGACCGGGTCCCGTGCTCGACCCGCCATCTCCGGGCTTGAGGGCCAGGCTCTCCTCGGTGAACCGCCACTCGTTGTACGACTCCCGACCTTCCCAGAGGCGGTAGCCACTCTCGGTCGACTTCGAGTAGACCCCCATCACGGGACCTGCGGCGGCGCCGCCGGCCCCGGGCAGGGCGGTGCCGGCGAACGGCCCGGGCGTCGGCGTCGGACGCGGCGTCGGGGTCGCCCGCGGACTCAGCCCCGAGCCCGTCCCGCCGCCCGACGTCACGGGTGTCCCCGCCATCGAGATGGTTCCCCACGCGCCGTCCTTCGTCATCGGGTCTTTCCAGAGCTTGCGGATGCTCCGGGGCTTCACGTCGAGGAGCTCCTGCAGCGCGTTCGGGTAGCGCCCGTAGCGCCGCCGGAATACGCGGATACCCTCCGCGTACTGGAGACCGCGGAAGATCAGCTCGGCCTCGCGCTCGCGCTGCGCCTGGGCCGAGGCCAGGGGCAGGACCGCGGCGATCAGGACCGACGCCACCGTGATCCCCACGAGGAGGGCGACGAGCGTGTACCCGCCCCGCCCCTGCCGCGGCCCCGTCCCGTTCACCACGTGTTGTAGGCGGTCCCGTCGAGCGCCATCGCCTTCGACCCCGAGTGGACGTCGATGACGCCGAGCGGCTCCTCGGTCGCTGCCTCGGCCGAGGAGGGCTCCTCGAAGACGAGCTCCCACGTGTCGGTCGACTTCGTGAACGGGTCGATCGGGACCTTCCGGATGTACTTCTCCTGGACCAGGACCTCGAGCGACTCGGGGTAGTGCCCCTTGTCGGCCTTGTACTGGTCGAGGCAGGAGCGGAACGTGAAGAGGTTCTCCCGGAGGGCGGCCTCCTTGGCCTTGATCGGCGTCTGCAGGAGCATCGGAATGCCGATCGACGCCAGGATGCCGATGATCGCCATGACGACGAGCAATTCGATCAATGTGAAGCCTCGGCGTCGGGCGGGAGGAAGGGCGTCAGAAGGAACCGGAGGCGTCCCCTCAGGAGCGTTCGGGAGATGGCTCGTCATGTTCACCAGTCCTTGTACTTCGTGCCGTCCAGCGCCGTCTTGTCGGAAAGGGAGTAGACGTCGTAGACGTTCTGGCGCCCCCAGCTGGTCGAGTCGAAGTCGTCCTGCAGGCTCCTGAGGCCCCACTCCGTCTCACCCGTCATCGGGTCGACCGGGATCCTCCGGAGAAACTTCCGCACCTTCTTGACCTGCCCGACGAGCTCGATCCCCTCGACGAGCTTCTCGAGCTCCTTCGGGTACCCCTCCGTGTCGAGCTCGACCGGGATCAGCCCCTGGTCGGAGAGGCGCTTGTGCTCGTCGATGGCCGTGCGCATCGTGCGGAGCGCTTCCTTCAGCTCCATTTCCTTCATCCGCGTCCAGTTGAACCGCGCCACGGGGACGATCATCGCCGTCAGGACCAGGATCAAGGTGACGACGACGACGAGCTCGACGAGCGAGTAGCCGCGGGCGCGGGACAGGGTCATCGGAATCGCCTCAGGGCGCCACCGACAGCGTCACGGCGTCCGCCTCGGGCCGGAGCGCTCCCGTCTTGCCGTACCCGGCCCCCGCCGACATCCGGAACAGCGTCTGTCCCGGGGCGAGGGCACGGACGGTGAACCGCGCGAGCGCGCCGCTCGGCAGGCCGACGACGCCCGTGGGCGAGCCGAGGCCGACCCTCACGCGGCCGGGCCCGCGGTCGGCGTCGAGGCGCGTGTTCAGTGCCGCCGAGCCCGTGCGCCACGGCCCCGGCGAGATCGTGACGATCTCGGCGACCGCCGGGTCCCACTCGAGGGTGATCTCGAGCGCCCCCGCGTCGGCCAGCTCGGCGGGCCCGCTGAGCGTCATCGTCGTCGTCTCGCCCGCAGACAGCTCGGAGTTCTCGATCTCGAGGCCGAGGGCGAGCGACTGCGGACCGGCGGTTTCGACGAAGCTCGCGGAGGCCGGTGCCGCGTCCCCCCCCGCCAGCGGTGTCTTCGGAGACGCCGGTGCCGGCGTCGGCGTCGGCGCCGCCGGCTTGAACGGGTCGTTCGGACCGGTTCCCTGGAGCGGAAGGATCCCCGGGGCGGGCACGTTGGCCGGGACCGGGTTCGTCGGCGACACCGGGCGGGAGGCCGGGGCCTCGGAGGGCGCGTCGAACGGCGTCGCGGGCGCCTGCGGCGACTCGAGCCGCACGTTCAGGCCCGAGAAGCTGACGTTGTTCTCGGTGCCGACCCAGACCGGAATGAGGTCCTCCTCTTCGATCTGCGGCGCGCGCGTGATGTGCGGCGTGAGGGTCAGGAAGATGTCGTTGCGGTCGTTCTGCGTGTTCGTCGTCGAGAAGAGCGGTCCGATGAGAGGGAGGTCGGAGAGGAACGGCATGCCCGACTTCGTCCTGAGCTTCGTCGTCTGGATGAGGCCGGCCAGGAAGCTCGTCTCGCCGTCCTTCAGACGGATGTTCGACGTGATGGTGCGGGTCGCGATGATCGGCTGTTCCTGGCCGTTCTGCCCCGCGACCGATCCGTTGAGGTTCGAGACCTCGACGGTCAGCTTCAGCGAGACCTCCTTGTTGTGGTGGACCCGCGTCTCGATGTCGAGCTTGATGCCGATGTCCTGGTACTGGAACGACGTCACCGGGACGACGCCGACCTGGCCGACCGCCTGCTGCGTGTTGATCGTCGTGACCGGGATCGGGACGCGGTCCCCGATCACGAGCTGGGCCTTCTCGCCCTCGGCGATCCGGAGCTGGGGCCGGGCCAGGATCTCCGCGTCGGTGTTCGACTTGAGGAAGTTGACGGCGATCGACGGGATCGTGAAGTTGAAGTCGGAGAGGGAGAGCTTGAGGAGGTCGTTCCAGGGGAGCGACGTGATCGGCTTGCCGTCGTTCCCCGTCGCCGTGCCGGTCGTGATCGGCTTGTAGCTCGAGAGGGCGACTCCGAGGTCCATGAGCTTCTTCGTGCTGAGCTGGAGCAGCTCGACGTCGAGGACGACCTCGGCCTTGGCCTTGTCGTTCACCTCGATGAGCCGCTCGGCGACGGCGACCTTGTCGGCCGTGTCGCGGATGACGATCGCGTTGAGCTGGGTGACCGTCGCCATCCTCCGCAGGTCGAGGAGGCCGCGGACCATCGTCGAGACGTCCTTCACGTCGCCGTTCGAGAGGAAGAACGTCCTGACGACCTGGTCCTCGTACTCCTTCCGGTTCTGCTGGGTGTCCTGAGCGACGAGGATCGTCTTCTCGTCGATGACCTTGTAGAAGTGCCCCGCCTGCCGCATCGTCGTCTCCAGGGCCTTCTGGAACGACAGGTTCCTGAGGTCGATGGTGAACTTGTCGTCCTTCAGCTGCGGGTCGAAGATGACGTTGATCCCGGAGGCGGTGCAGAGGGCCTGGTAGATCTTCTTGATCGGCGTGTCGGGCGGAAAGGTGACGTCGATCGGCTTGTCCGACGCCGGGTTCAGCATCGGCGGGGCGGCCCTGCGGCCCTTGGCTTTCGCCTTGGCCTTTTCGGTCGGCGACCCGCCCAGCGTCTCGAGGCGGCGCACCTCGATCTCCTCGACGACCTTCTTCAGCTCCTGGACGGCGACGTCGTTCGTCGGGTCGAGCGCGACGCTCTGCTCGAGCTCCACTTTCGCGAGGTCGAGCTGCCCCGCCGAGCGGTGGAGCCGCCCCCGCCCGAGGTGGGTCTGGGCGGCCTGAAGCCGCGCGCGGAAGAGGGACGACTCGTACTTCTTGTTCGCCGGGTCGAGGGACGCCGCCTTCTGGTAGGCCATGACGGCCATGTCCCAGTACTCCAGCTGCTCGTAGTCCCGCGCCTCGCGGAACGCGCGCTCGGAGGCACAGCCGGAAGCGCCCACGGCCAGGGCGAGGGCGGCGGCGAGAAGGAGAACTCGGGGCGGTCGCGGTCTCTGAACGGTCATGGGCGTCCCTTCAGCGGAGGGCGTCGGGCGGAAGAACGGGGATCCGCCGGGTGATCTCGGGCGGCAGCCCGACGAAGGCGAAGTCGACCGACTCGCGGCCGACGCGCCTGAGGATGAAACGGCCGTCGAGAACGTCGCCCTCGCGGGCGTTGATGAGGCGGGGGCCGTCCTCGAACGTGACGATCGGCCTGTCGCGCGGGCCGAAGACCCCGAGGGCGCGGTAGGGGATCGACGGGGGAACGATCGGGGTCGCCGTCGGCGTCGGGGTCGGAAGCCGCGGTCCGATGAACTGCGCCGAGCCGGGGGCCGGTAGCGGCGTCGGCACCGGCGGGGGCGGCTTCGGGGTCGGTGACGGGGGGACGTGGAACGCGAAGACGTTTCTCACCACGCTGCCGCCGATCTCGCCGCGCCCGTCGCGAAAGGCCAGGGGCGGGATCTGCGATGGGGTCGTGGCACTGCCGACCGGCCGCGCGGCAGTGCCGACTGCGGCGGTCCGCGGCGGGGCGGGCGCGTCCCCCGAGCCTCGCGGCCAGAACCGGAGGACGAGGACGACGACGAGAAGGCCGAGCAGGAAGAGGAGGCCCCGGCGCGACGCGAACGCTTTCATCGCGTGGTTCTCCCACGCGGTCCCGCGGCGGCGCGCGGTCCCGTGGGGCTGCGCCTGTCGCGGACGGTCCGGATCGGCCGGAGGGAATCCGGTCGGAAGTAGTTCGTCACGGCGATCGAGACGTTCACGAGGTTCGGGTCGTCCGTCGAGCCGCCGGAGAGGCCGACCTCGTCGACGACGAGGAAGCGCTTCGAGCGTTCGAGCCCCGCCAGGAGCCGCTTGACGTCGGCGTAGGGACCAGCGACCGCGAAGGTCATCGTCAGGGAGTCGGTCCCCGGCTCGTCGGTCGAGGTGTACGCGATCGCGTCCGGGCGAAGCCCCGCGGCGCGCGTCGTGGCGTAGATCTCCTCGATCAGGGGGGCGATCCGTTCCTCGCGCTTCCCGAGCGTCTCGGAGAAGAAGGCGGTCAGGGCCTCCTGCGTCTCGAAGAGCCTTCTCTCCGAGGCCTCGGCCTCCTTCGCCCGGCGCTCGGCCTCGTCCCGCCGCTCCTCGAGCGCAGCCTGCTCGGAGACGAGGGCCTGGAGGCGTTCGTCGTAGAACGTCCGGTAGGAGAGGAGGACCGCGACGTTCCCTGCGAGGACGGCGAGGAGGATCAGGAAGACGATTCTCCGGTCCCGAAATGCCGTCGTGGCGCTGCTCACGGCTTCGCCTCCCGGTCGCGGTAGACGAGGTCGAGCGCGAAGGTCCGCCCCTCGACGTCGCCGAGCTCGCCGCCAGCCTCCGAGCTGGGAGTCGGCGCATCGAACCACGGGGAGGCGTAGAAGGCCCGGATCAGCTTCGGCAGGCCGTCGGGATCGCGCGAGACGAGTGACAGGGAAACCAGGTAGGAGTCGTCCGCGGAAGCCGCCGGGGCGGCCCCTTCCGTCTTCTCCGCTCTCGAGAGGCCCACCGAGACGACGCGAACGTCGTTCGGGAGCGTCCTTTCGAGACGCGTGAGGAACCGGCTCCACGAGAAGGTGCGAAGCCGGGCGAGCTGGTTGGCCTCCTCGGCTCCCGCCCTCATCCCGGCGAGGTCGAACCGGGCGAGCTTCTGCTCGGCCGCCCGCCCCGAAGCTTCGAAGCGGCTGATCTCGGCGCGCAGGGACGCGATCCGGGCCCGGGAATGCCGCGAGCCCTCGAGGTAGGCGTGGACTGTCCTGACGCTGACGGCGGTCAGGACGACCGCGGCCAGGAGAAGGAGCGCGGCGGCGACGTTGGCGGGGCGGGAGTCGACGAACGGCCTTCGGGCGAGGTTCGGTCGGGTCGCGGCCATGGCGTCAGCCCGCTCCCTGCAGGAGACCGACTCCGACCAGCGGGGCCGTGTCCTCGCCCCAGGGCGGGAAGCCCAGCGAGACGAGGGTCGGCGAAAGGGAGACCGGCTCCCTGCCCCCGTTCTCCTTGAGGAACTCCAGGAACCGGACGGAGGCCGGTGCCGTCGCCGGGACGACGACGACCTCGCCCGTCACGTCGGGTCCGGGTCCGTCCGCCGAGGACACTCCGAGGAAGGCGGCCGCGAGCCGGATCTCCTGGAGCGCCTGCTCGGGGTCCGCGGCGGTCTCCCGGGTCCTCAGGAATCGCACCGCCCCTTTCTCGAGGAAGACGGTCGACACGGTCGGCCCGTCGGTGAAGACGACGAGCCCCGTCCCGGCGAGCGCCAGGGAGGCGATCGCCGAAATGGCGAGGGCGGCCGGCTCGAGGGCACCGATCCGGATCCCGTGGGCGAGGAACGCCGCCTCGAGCGAGGCGATCGTCTCCTCGGGCGAGGCGAGGACGAGGAGGCGGGTCCCACCGTCGGGGGCGACGCCCGCCTCGCACCAGGTGATCCGGAGCTCCGGCGCCGGCTCTCCGTAGAGACGGCTCACCTTCCACCGGAGCATCTCGGCGAGCTCGCGGGGGCGCTTGCCGGCCCCGGGTTCGATATCGACCGTCGCCGCCTTCACGAACCGGTCGGGTATGGCGAGCGAGGCCGCCGCAACCCGGCCCTTCGCCGGGAGGAGGGAGGAGAGAGCCTGACCGAGACCGGGGCCGGCGACGGGAAGTCCCGCCGGACCGGCTCGGAAGGTCCCCGGCGGAAGTTCCCGGGCGAAGACTCTCGCGCCCCCGGTCGCGCGCACGCCCCGGACGTCCCGCGGAAGCGCGACGTGCACGAGTCGGTCCTCGGTGAGGACGAAGGCGTGGGGCGGCCGGCGGAAGCCCCAGGCCCTCCTCAGCGCGTTCCGAACACGGATTGCGAGGCCGTCAGTCGACAAAGGTCACCTTGTTGATCTCTTTCAGGGTCGTCTCCCCACGGAAGACCTTCTTCAGCGCCGACTCGCGGAGGAAGGCCATCCCTTCCTCCTTGGCAGCCTTCTTGATCTCGGCCGCGGGGCGGCGGTCGAGGATCAGGCCCCGGATCCGGTCGGAGAGGTCGAGAAGCTCGGTGATCGCCATCCGGCCGTAGAAGCCCGTTCCGTTGCACTCGATGCACCCACGTCCCTCGTAGAACGTGACGCCGGCGATCTCGGCCACGGTCAGGGCCGACTCGTCGAGGAGCTGCTTCGTCGGTTCCATCGGCGTCTTGCAGTGAGGGCAGATCTTCCTCACGAGCCGCTGCGCCAGGATGCAGTTCAGGGCCGAGACGAAGTTGTAGAGCTCGACCTTCATGTTGAGGAAGCGGCCGAGGACGTCGACGACGTTGTTCGCGTGGACCGTGGTGAAGACGAGGTGCCCGGTGAGCGCCGCCTGGACGGCGATCTGGGCCGTCTCCTCGTCGCGGATCTCGCCGACCATGACCTTGTCGGGGTCGTGCCGGAGGATCGAGCGGAGGCCCCGGGCGAAGGTGAGCCCCTTCTTCTCGTTGACCGGGATCTGCGTGATGCCGCGAAGCTGGTACTCGACCGGGTCCTCGATCGTGACGATCTTGTCCTCGACCGACTGGATCTCGGAGAGGCAGGCGTAGAGCGTCGTCGTCTTGCCCGAGCCGGTCGGCCCGGTGACGAGGACCATGCCGTACGGCTCGCGGATGAACTTGCGCAGGCGCTTCATCGTCTCGGGGTCCATGCCGAGGACGTCGAGGCGGAGGTTCTTGAACTCGGCGTTCGCCGACTCCTTGTCGAGGATCCGGATGACGACATCCTCGCCGTGAACGGTCGGCATGATCGAGACGCGGAAGTCGATCGTCCGCCCCTTGACGCGGATCTTGAAGCGTCCGTCCTGTGGAATCCGCTTCTCGGCGATGTCGAGCTCGGACATGACCTTGATGCGGCTGACGATCGTCTGATGGTGCTTCTTGTCGATCGGCTCCATGGCCGGGTAGAGGACACCGTCGATCCGGTACTTGATGACGACGACGTTCTCCTGGGTCTCGATGTGAATGTCGGAGGCGCGGCGCTGGATCGCGTTGAACAGGACCGAGTCGACGAGCTTGATGATCGGGCTGGCGTCGGCCGCGATCCGGTCGATCGTCAGGACCTCCTGCCCCTCCTCGTCCTCCCTCACGACCTGCATCCGGAACTCTTCGGTCGCCTCCTCGAGGACACGCTGCGTCGACTCGGACTTCTGCAGGATCTCCTGCATCGCGGCCCGCGAGCCGACCTTCATCCGGAGGCGGCGCTTGACGAGGGCTTCGAGCTCGTCGCGCCTCACGACGTCGGTCGGGTCGGTCATCACGATCGTGAGGACCCCGTTCTCCTCGCTCTCAGGGACGAACTCGAAGCGGAGCATCCACTCGAGCGGCACGCTCTTGAAGAGCACCGGGTCGACCCGGAACGTCCAGAGGTCGACGAAGGGGATCCCGAGCCGTCTCGCGACCTCCCGGGCACGGCTCTCCTCGGAGGCCGCGTCCAGGACCCGCGGGAAGTCGGGGACGGAGGGGGCGTCGGTTTCGGCTCGGCTCATCTCCTCAGCCCTTGATGTTGGAGAGGATCGTGAACATCGGAAGGTATACGGACAAGAGGATCGTGGCGATGACGCCCCCCATGACGACCAGGATGACCGGCTCGATCAGGTTGATGATCGTCTGGAGGCGCGCCTCGATCGCCTCGTCGTAGAAGTCGGAGACGTTCGTGAGCATGTCCTCCAGGGCTCCCGTCGCCTCGCCCACCTTGATCATCTCGACGGCCAGGGATGTGAACTGCCCCGTCTCCTCGAGGCTCCGCCAGAGCTCGGCCCCCTGGCGCACCTTCGGCACGACCTCGGCGACGGCGTCGGAGACCTTCCGGTTCCCGATGGATCCGGTCGAGATCTCCAGGGCCGTCACGAGCGGCGTCCCCGCGCCGACGAGGGTCGCCAGGGCGCGGGCGAACTGGGAGAGGGAAAACTCGTGCAGGACGACGCCGATGACCGGAACGCTCAGCAGGAAGCCGTGCACGGCGCGAATCCCGCGGTCGGTCCGCCGCCAGCGATCGAAGAGGAAGCCGGCCGACACGGTGCCGAGGAGGAGCTCCAGGATGTACGTCCGCATGAACGTCGCCGTCCCGACGACCGCCACCGTCAGGGCGGGCATGTCGCCCCCGAAGCCCGAGAAGAACTCCGTGAACCTCGGGATGACGTAGGTCATCAGGATGACGATGAGGCCGATGGAGAGGCTGATGAGGACGGCCGGGTAGACGAGCGCCCCGGTCACCTTCCGCTTCACCTGTCCGAGGATCTTCTGGTAGCCGAGGAACCGGCGGAGGACCTTCTCGACCTCCCCCGAGCGCTCGCCCGCCTTGAGCGAGGTCGCGTAGAGGCGCGGGAACGCGTCGCCGTGCGAGAGGAACGCGTCCGAGAGAGCCGTCCCGGCGACGAGCTGCTCCTTCACGTCCACCAGGATCCTCTTGAAGTGCGGGTTCTTCTGGCGCTCGAGGAGAATGTCGAGGCCCGAGACGACCGGCAGGCCCGCCTTCAGGAGCGCGACGAGCTCCTGGTTGAAGACGAGGAACTCGTGGATCTTCACGCGGCCTCGCGACCGCATCCCGCCTGACCGGGGCACCAGCCCTCCCGGCCGGAGGGTGACGCCCCCCGCGCGGGCGAGGCGCGCCGAGAAGAGCCGTGCTCCCTGCCTCTCCAGCTCGGCTCGGACGACCTCCTCGTTCGCCGCCTCGACGACGCGTGTCACCATGCGCCCTTCGGGGGTCCCGACCCGGCAGACGAACTCCGGCATCAGCGGAGCCCTCCGATTCCGGGACCGGGTCCGACCGGCGCGGCCGACAGGACCAGGAACAGCGCGGCCGAGCCCCCCTCCTCGCGGCCGACCCCGAGGACGAACGGCTCCCGCAGCTTCAGGTTGATCGAGGTCCGCGCCACGTCCCGGACGGTCTCGCTTCCCCTCTCGTCCCGTCTCACCCGGGCGAGGACGAGGTTGCGAAGGCGCACGACGTCGTCACCGTTGCCCGCTTCGAGCAGGAAGTCGATCCGGTGGCTTCCGCCGAGATTCCAGGAGAACTTCTCGCCCTCGAGCCCCTGAAGGACGACGTCGTCCAGGGGGGTGTAGTCGGTGAAGCTGAAGAGCCGCTTCAGGCGTGCCCCGACGGCGCGGATCTGCTCGGTGACGGGCGTCGGCGCCGCCCGCTGCGGGGGAGCCGTCGTCGCACGGAAGAGGGCGACGGAGATGGCAAACGCCCTGGGGGGGACGTCGAACGACTCGACGGCCCGGGCGGCCAGCTCGACGGCCCGGCCCGCGTCGCGGACCGTGAGCGCGTTGAGCGCCGGCTGGAGGACGAGGGAGCCCCGAGGCGTCAGGAGCGGGCGGACGACCAGGAACGCCTCCTCGGCCTTCCGGTGCCGGAGGGTGAAGACGCGAACGACGTCCGGCTCCGGAGACGAGGTGCGCTCGGCGGTCGAGGCCCCGGATCCGAGCAGGAGGGCCGCGAACACCGCTGCGCGAAGGAGCGACCTCATCCGACTCAGATGTCCGCGTTGCCGTCGACGACGAAGACGACCGTCGGTTCGCCCGGCCGCGACGACGGGAACTGGTAGACGACCGCTCCGGTCGCGCGGACATCCTCGACCGCCGGAAACGTCTCGCCCGGCTCGGTCCGCTCCCCGGCGGCGTCCGCGACGGGGAAGGCTCCTTCAGGGGAGGGCGATGCGCCGCGCTCCCGCGCGTACCAGACGGCGGCGACGGATACCGCCAGAAGCAGGGAGGCGGCTATCCGCAGACCGACGCGCGCACGGGAAGCCGAATGGCGCCGCCCCGCCTTCGCGGCGGTCGTCGCCGCGAGAACGTCCGCGACGAAACGCTCGCGTCCTTCGGCCGTCAGGACGTCGGGAGCGCTCCGCGCCGCGTCGCGGGCGAAGAGGAGGACGGGGTCGTGACGGAGCGCCTCGGCCGCGCAGACGTCGCAGGAGACGAGGTGTCCGGCGAGGAGCCGCTCCTCGGACAGGGAGAGGCGGTCGGCGTCGCGCTTGGCGAGGAGGTCGTCCAGGCGGGAACAGACGGGGGTGCTCACGCGCGAGCCTCACCCGCTCCCGGGCGCGCCGCGGGGGCGTACTCGGGGAATCGGCGTCGAAGCTCTTCCCGGAGGAGACGTCGCGCCTGGAACAGGTGGTTTCTCACGGTCGACTCCCGGCAGCCGACGATCTCGGCCACCTCGCGGCTCTCCTTCTCCTCCAGCTCCCTGAGGACGAAGACGATCCGCTGCTTCTCGGAAAGAACCGTCGCGCACGCGTCGAAGACGCGCCGGATCTCTTCCTGCGAGAGCCGCAGCGGCGCCTCCGGCTCGGTTGCCAGGAGCCCGCCCCGAACGACCCGGAAGCTCTCCGCGAGCGTCCGGGCGCGCGTTCCGCGCGCCCGGAGGGCGTCGATGGCGAGATTGCCGGCGATCCGGAAGAGCCACGTGGAGAACGCGAACGTCGGGTCGTACCGAGGGAGGTTCTCCCAGACGCGGAGGAACGTGAGCTGTGCGACGTCGCGGGCGTCCTCCGTGTTGCCAAGCATCCGGCGCAGAAATGCCACGACGGAGTCCGTCCGGCCGCGAACGAGCTCGGCAAACGCATCCTCATCCCCCGCTTTCGCCAGCTCGGCGAGGCGCCGTTCGTCCCTGGGCTCGATCGTCGTCCCCTCCCGCGGCGCCCGCCGGACGTGAACCAGATGAATGGCCATGCCGGTGGTTCTACGGCTCCCCGCCCGGCATCGTCTAGGCTCCCGTCCCGGACGCTCAGCCCGCCGTTCGCGGCCCCCGCACGCCTATAATGCCGCCTCTCGGATGGGAATCGTAACTTCCTCCAGAAAGGCCGGTTGAGAGATCTCTTCGGTCCGAAGGGACGTTCCGGCCTCCCGGCGTTGATCGCCCGCCGCCTCCTCCCGCCGGGTGGACCGGAGCAGGCCGACGTCTGGGTCCAGGGTGTCTCCGTCGGCGAGGTCGAGCTCGCGCACACGCTCGTCCTCGCCCTCCGGTCCGAGCGACCCGCCCTGTCTCTCCTGGTGACCTCGTCGACGCCGGCCGGGGTCGGGCTCCTCGGACAGCGGTTCCGTCATCTCACCCCGCCCGCCCGGCTCCAGCCGTTCCCGCTCGACCTGCCCCCGTCCGTTCGTCGCCTCCTCGACTCGGCGGCCCCGAGGCTTCTCGTCCTCGTGGAGACCGAGCTATGGCCGGTCCTGCTGAAAGCGGCCCGGCGACGCGCGCTTCCGGTTCTCGTCGCCAACGGTCGCCTCTCCGAGCGTTCGGCCCGCCGTCTCCGCGCCGCAGGACGCCTGTTTCGCGGACCCCTCGAGGCCCTCTCCGCGGTGTCCGCCCGGACGCCCGAGGACGCCAGCCGTTTCGCGTCCATCGGCGTCCCCGAGGCCAGGATCCACGTGGCCGGGGACATGAAGTTCGACCGCCCGCTGCCGCCCGAGCCGGCGTTCGCGGCGCGGGTCCGCGCGCTCGCGGCGGGCCGTCCGGTCCTGGTCGCGGGATCGATCGCCGAGGAAGAGCTCGATTTCGCCCTCTCCCTTCCCCGGGCCCTGGCGACCGGGGGAGCCCCGCCGTTTCTCCTCCTCGCGCCCCGCCGCCCGGAAACCTGGGACGAGGCGGCACGCCGAGCCGGCGAGGCGGGCCTCGGCGTCGCCCGGCGATCGGCACCCGACGGGTCGGGAACGGCCGACGTCTTCCTCCTCGACACGATCGGCGAGCTCGCCTCGAGCTACCGTCTCGGCGACGTCGCCCTCCTCGGCGGGACGTTCGGGACGCGGGGCGGGCACAACGTCCTCGAGCCTCTCCAGGCCGGGCTGCCCGTCATTCTGGGCCCTTCGACGTGGAACATCCGGCGGGCGGTGGAAGCCGCGGGCGCGGCCGCCGTCGCGGTCGGGAGCACACGCGAGGCGACGGCGGCCCTGGCCCGACTGCTCGCGGACACCGGTGCGCGCGCCGCGGCCCGCGCCGCTGCCGAGGCCCTCTTCCTTCGGCACCGGGGCGCCACGCAACGGACGGTCCAGCTCGCGCTCGAGCTCCTCGACGGGCCCGGCGAGCAGCGGGGGCCGGCATGAAGAGCCTCCTCCTCCCCCTCGCCCGCCTCTACGGCACCGGTGTCGCACTCCGCCTCGACCTCTATCGGCGCGGCACGCTCCGCGTGAAGAGCGCGGCCCGCCCCGTCGTCTCCGTCGGGAACGTCGCGGCGGGAGGAACCGGCAAGACGCCGTTCGTCCGCTGGCTCGCGGCCGAGCTCCTCCGGCGCGGCCGCCAGCCGTCGATCCTCACGCGCGGCTACGGCCGCACGAGCCGCGGGACCGTCGTCGTCTCCGACGGACGGGGAACGCTCGCGACGGTCGCCGCGTCCGGGGACGAGCCGGCGCTCCTGGCCCGTGCGCTCCCCTCCGTCCCGATCGTCGCGAATGCCCGGCGGGCGATCGCGGCCGCCCGTGCCGAAACGCTCGAGGCGCCCGTGGACGTGCACCTCCTGGACGACGGCTTCTCCCACGTCGGCCTCGCCCGGGAAGTCGACATCGTCCTCCTCGACGCGACGGCGCCCGATGCGGGGGGCGCCCTCCTGCCGGCCGGTCTCCTGCGCGAGCCGCTGACGTCACTGGCGCGCGCCGACCTCATCGTCGTCACGAAGACCGAGCAGGCCGACCCGGCCCGGGCGCTTCAGATCGCCCGCCGCTACGCTCCCGGCGTCCCCGTCTTCCACGCCCGGACGGTGCTCCTCGGCATCCGCGACCGCGAAGGGACGAGCGTCGACCCGGCGGACCTTCCCGCCGGGACGACCGTGGCCGTCGCCGGCATCGCCCACCCCGCCTCGTTCCGCGCGACGCTCGATGCCGCCGGGGTCGTCCCTGCGGATTTCCTGGCGTTCCGCGACCACGAGCCCTACGGTCCCACCACGGTCGGGCGGATCGAGAAGGCCCTCGAGGAGACGGGAGCCACCGCCGTCGTGACGACGGAGAAGGACGCCGTGAAGCTGGACGCCGTGCTCCGCGCCCCGGTCTTCCGCGTGGCCGTCGAGGCGCGGGTCGTCGAACCTTCCTTCGTTTCCGAGCTCCTCTCTCTGCTTTCGAGGAGGCCCTCCTAGCCGTGGCGTCGAAGAGAAGCTCCCTGCGGAACCGGATCGAGCTGGCGGCCTACCTCGTCCTCAGGAGCCTGTTCCGGATCCTCCCTCTCCGCCTCGCCGACGGCCTCGGGCGGAGCGTCGCCCTTTTCTACCGGCTCGTCGACGGCCGCCGGCGGCGGCTCGTCGCCCGCAATCTCGCGCTCGCCTTTCCGGAGATGTCCCCCACCGAGGTCGACCGGCTCGCCCGGCAGGTCTTCGGCCACCTCGGCAGCCTCGCCGCGGACCTCTTCCGCTCCGAGAAGGTGCCGATCGAGAGGCTTCTCGCCCGCATCGAGATCGTCGGCCTCGAGCACGCCCGCGCGGCGGCCGCCTCGGGGCGGGGGGTCTTCTTCTCCACGCCCCACCTCGGAAACTGGGAGTGGGCCGCGCTCGCCACGGGCGCCCAGGGCTTCCCCGTGACGATCGTCGCCCGGCCGCTCGACAACCCCCTCCTCGACGCGCGCCTGACGGCGATGCGCGAAAAGGCGGGATGCCACATCGTGAGCAAGCGCAACGCCGCGCGAACGCTCCTGAAGACGCTGCGCTCGGGCGGACTCGTCGGCATCCTGGCCGACCAGCGGGCCCAGCCTCCCGACGGCATCGCCGTCCCGTTCTTCGGCAGGCCCGCGCTGACGACGACCTCGATCGCGCGCCTCGCCGGGAAAACGGGAGCCCTCTTTCTCCCGGTCGTCTGCCTGAGGGTCGCCCCCGGCCGCTATCGCCTCGTCTACTCCGAGCCGCTCGACGTGACGACGCTGCCGGCGGAAGATCGCGGCGTGGAGAGGCTCACCGCTCTCGTCACGGCCCTCGTCGAGAGCCAGGTCCGGGCGGCGCCGGAGCAGTGGCTCTGGCTCCATGACCGCTGGCGTTCCTGACCCCCGCACAAATTGAAGAACCCCGGTCTTTCGGCCGGGGTTCCTGAAGCTCGGGCTGTCAGTCTGCGTTTACTTCCTGCTCTCCTCCACAGCCGGGGGGGGCCGTCCTGGCACGCACCGGCTGCTCCCTCCCGTTCAACCTTCCTGCCAGTCTCGCCCGAGACCAGGGGATGGGACGCTAAACCACTGAACAGCAATTGTTTAATAGCACACAGACCGGTTTCCATCCCACCAGGGCGGCGCGCCGTTCACCCCATTCCGTGCACCCCGACTGTCCCGAATGCCGCGCTCGGGACGTCCGTCGACGCGTCACCCGAGCTCGACGGTCCAGTACGCCACGTCGAGGAAGTTCCGCCAGGCCGGGTGAATCCGGCTCGGGGCGAGGAGCCCCAGGGGCGAGGCCCTGGGCTTGGCCGGGGCCCGGCGCAGGGCCATGCCGGCCTCGTCGGGCAGGCGGTTTCCCTTCCTCACGTTGCACTTCAGGCAGGCGCACACGACGTTTTCCCACGAGGAGACGCCACCTCTCGAGAGCGGGACGACGTGGTCGAGCGACAGCTCCGATGTCTGGAAGCGCTTCCCGCAGTACTGGCATCGCGTGCCGTCGCGCACGTAGATGTTGTGGCGCGAGAACTTCACGTCGTACCGGGGCGGGCGGTCGCAGGAGAGGAGCTGGATGACGCGCGGCACCTTGAGGACCATCTCGGGCGTCCGGACGACGTCGGCGTCCCCGGGCTGGACCGGGATGTCACACCATTCCCCCCAGCCGTAGGTCGTGAAGTCGGGGAGGACGGCCCTCACGTGTCCCTTGTAGAAGAGGGTGAACCCGCGTCGCGCGTCCGTGAGGGCGAGGGCGGCGAACGTCCGGTTCAGCACGAGGACTGGCGCGTCGAGCACCATGACGAGGAGAGAATAGCGAATCGACGATGAAGATTCTCCTCGTTCGACTCTCCTCCTTCGGCGACGTCGTCTTCACTCTCCCGCTCGCGAAAGCGCTGCGCGGAGAGGGGGACCGTCTCGCCTGGGCGGTGGAGGGGCCGCTCGCCGAGCTCGTCGCGGGCGCGCCGTACGTGGACGAGGTCCTCGTCGCGACGACGCGGGCCTGGAGGAAGCGCCCCCTCTCCGCGGGAACGCGCGGGGAGCTCCGGGCCTTCCTCTCGTCCCTCGGCGCCTTCGAGCCCGACGTCGTCGTCGACGCGCAGGGGCTCCTGAAGTCGGCGTGGATCACGCTCGCCGCGCGCGCGCGGCGAAAGGTCGGTTTCGGGTTCCGGACGGCGACCGAGAGGGTGAACGCGCTCGTTACGGGCGAGAGGGTCGACGTCCCCGCGGGGACCCACGTCGTCGACCGCGGGCTCGCGCTGGCGGAGCACGTTCTCGGCAGGAGAGGCTTCCCGCGAATACCCGACGTCTCGCACCTCGTCGCGCGACCGGCACCGGAAGTGGACGACTGGCTCGCCGCGAGATCTGCCCGTCCCTTCGCGCTCCTGCAGCCGTTCTCGTCGCGGCGGACCAAGGAATGGAGCGCCGAGGAAACGGCGGCCTTCTGCAGGGCGCTCGCGGAACACGGGCTCGAGCCGATCGTCCGCTGGGGTCCCGGCGAGCGGGAACGCGCCCAGCTGATCGTCGCCGGCTCGGGCGGAGCCGCCTCGCTGGCGCCCGCGAGCCCGCCCGCGGCTTCGGCCCGCCTCGCCGCGCACGCCGCACTCTTCGTCGGCGCGGACACGGGCCCGACGCACCTGGCCGCCGCCGCGGGAACCCCGACGATCGCCCTCTACGGGCCGACCGACCCGGCGCGATTCGGGCCTGTCGGGCCGCGGGTCCGGATCTTGCGTGACGGAAGCGGGGCCTACAATGCCGGCGTGCCCGGCCTTCCCGGCCTGACCTTCAATGCCGTTCTCGACGCTTCCCTTGCGCTCCTCGGCGAGCGGGTGGTCGCCCCGTAAGGGGCGCCGTGCAGCGTCCGCGCTCCTCGCGCTCGCCCTGGCCGGCCCGCTCACGGCCTCCGTCACGGCGAACGTCCTGCCGAACCTCGGACGGGAGGAGCTTCCGAAGAGCAAGGTCGTGGCCGTCCCGTTCGAAGCCGGGGAGACGCTCGTCTACACCGTCTCCTGGCTGAAGATCGAGGGGGGCGAGATGACGCTCGCGACGTCGAGGGAAACGAGCCCCGACGGGGTCCCCGTCCACCGGATCCGCCTCTCGGCCGTCTCGAACGACTACGTCTCGCGCTTCTACCCGGTCGACACGCGATACGAATCCTGGATCGACGCCCGGGACTTCTCCCCCGTGAGGTTCGAGAAGCACGCGCGGGAGGGGCGCTACGCCTCCGACGAGGTCGAGGAGTTCGACCTCTCCCGGCGGATCGCGACCTGGAGGGACGCCAAGGAGCTGCGCGGCGTCGGGCCGATCCCGGAGCGGTTCCAGGACGTGATCTCCTCCTTCTACTTCATGCGGTCGGTCCCGCTCGTCCCCGGTGGGGAGACGCGCGTCGACCTCTACTCCCGCGGAAAAGTCTATCGCCTCGTCGTGGCCGTTCTGGCCCGGGAGAAGGTGGAGACCGAGCTCGGCGTCTTCGACGCCCTGAAGGTCCAGCCCCGGATGCACGATCCGGCTTCGGCCTCGAGCGTGGACCGGAACAAGGGAAAGCTGTTCCTCTGGTTCAGCGACGATGCCCGCCGGCTTCCGGTCATGGCCCGGACGATCCTCCCGATCGGCTCGGTCACGGCCCGCCTCAGCCGCATCAGCGGCGAAGCCCAGGCTCCTCTGGCCCCTCCGGCCGCCGTTCCCCCCTCCCCGACGCCCGCCCCCGCCGCCCGCTGAAAGGTGCGGCCCGCCGGCGGGCGGACGAGCGACTATCATTGCGCCCATGGCGGTCAAGCTCGGAGAACTTCTCCTGAAGGCGAAGCTCATCAACGGCGAGCAGCTCGCGGCGGCGCTCAAGCAGCAGAAGGACTCGGGAGTGAAGCTGGGCGAGACGCTCGTGCGGCTCGGCTTCGTCACCGAGGACGACATCACGGAGACGCTCTCGGCGCAGTTCGGCGTCCCGTCGATCAACCTGACGCACTTCGAGATCGACCCGAACGTCCTGAAGCTGGTCCCCGCGGACGTGGCGCGCAAGTACAACATCCTGCCGGTCAACAAGACGGGCGCCACGCTGACCATCGCGATGGCCGACCCGACGAACGTCTTCGCGATGGACGACCTGAAGTTCATGACCGGCTACAACGTCGAGCCGGTCGTGGCCTCGGAGATCGCCCTCCAGCACGCGATCGACAGGAACTACGGCGCCTCGCACGCCCTCGAGCTGAAGAAGGTCATGGAGGAGATGTCGGCCGTCGACGCCTCCGACACCTCGCTCGAGGTCGTGGACGAGGAAGAGCAGGACGCCATCGACCTCGAGAAGCTCGTCGAGGAAGGGGAAGAGGCCCCCGTCGTCCGGCTCGTCAACATCATCCTGACGGACGCCATCAAGCGCGGCGCCTCCGACATCCACATCGAGCCCTACGAGAAGGAGTACCGGGTCCGGTACCGCGTGGACGGCCAGCTGGCGGAGGTGATGAACCCTCCGAGCAAGCTCAAGGAAGCGATCGCCTCGCGCATCAAGATCCTCGCCAAGCTCGACATCGCCGAGAAGCGGCTCCCGCAGGACGGGCGCATCAAGATCAAGATGAAGCTCGCGGGGAAGGTGAAGGAGCTCGACTACCGCGTCAGCGTCCTGCCGACCCTCTTCGGCGAGAAGATCGTCTGCCGGCTCCTCGACAAGGACAACCTGATGCTCGACATGACGAAGCTGGGCTTCGAGCGGTCGAGCCTCCAGAAGTTCGAGAAGGCGATTCTCCGCCCGTGGGGGATGGTCCTGGTGACCGGGCCGACGGGGTCGGGGAAGACGAACACCCTCTACTCCGCCCTCTCGAGGATCAACACCCCCGACACCAACATCATGACGGCCGAGGACCCGGTCGAGTTCAACCTGCCCGGCGTGAACCAGGTGCAGATGAAGGACTCGATCGGCCTGAACTTCGCCGCGGCCCTCCGGTCCTTCCTGCGGCAGGACCCGAACATCATCCTCGTCGGCGAGATCCGCGACTTCGAGACGGCCGAGATCGCCGTCAAGGCCTCCCTGACGGGCCACCTCGTCCTCTCCACCCTCCACACGAACGACGCCCCCTCGACGATCAACCGGCTCATGAACATGGGCATCGAGCCGTACCTCGTCGCCACGTCGGTCGTCCTGATCGCCGCCCAGCGCCTCATCCGCCGGGTCTGCGCCAACTGCAAGGTCCCGACCGACGTCCCGCCCCAGGTCCTGATCCAGCTCGGCTTCACCCCGGAGGAGTCGAAGACGGTCCAGGTCATGAAGGGGAAGGGGTGCGAGCGCTGCAACGGGAGCGGCCTGAAGGGCCGCGTCGCCCTCGTGGAGGTCCTGGAAATCTCGGAAGAGATCAAGGAGATGATCCTCTCCGGCGCCTCGTCGCTCGAGATCAAGAGGAAGGGCGTCGAGGAAGGGATGGTCACCCTTCGCGGCTCCGGCCTGGCAAAGATCAAGGACGGCCTCACGACGATCGAGGAAGTCGTCCGGGAGACTGTCCTGTAGGAAGGCCCGTTCGTCCGCTGGGGTATGATTCCGGGCAGCTTCGTCACAGGGGGACCCGATGGCAGTCACGCTGCACCAGCTTCTGAAGACTCTCGTCGAGCGCGGCGGCTCCGACCTCCACATCACGACGAATTCGCCGCCGATGGTCCGGGTCCACGGCGACATCCAGCCTCTGGACTATCCCCCCCTCACGGTCCCGGAGACCAAGCAGCTCTGCTACTCGATCCTGACCGACGTCCAGAAGCACCGCTTCGAGGAGAACCTCGAGCTCGACCTCTCCTTCGGGGTCAAGGGTCTCGCCCGGTTCCGCGGCAACGTCTTCATGCAGCGCGGTGCCGTCTCGGCCGTCTTCCGGCAGATCCCCTACGAGATCCTCGGCTTCAAGGAGCTGGGGGTCCCCACCGTCGTGGAGGCGCTCTGCAACAAGCCCAGGGGCCTCGTCCTCGTGACCGGCCCCACGGGCTCCGGCAAGTCGACGACGCTCGCGACGATGGTCGACAAGGTCAACCGCGAGCAGGCCAAGCACATCGTCACGATCGAGGACCCGATCGAGTTCCTCCACACGCACAAGCGCTGCATCGTCAACCAGCGCGAGCTGCACGCCGACACGCACTCCTTCCCGAACGCGCTCCGCGCGGTCCTCCGCGAGGACCCCGACGTCGTCCTCGTCGGCGAGATGCGCGACCTCGAGACGATGGAGGCCGCGCTCCGGATCGCCGAGACGGGCCACCTGACGTTCGCGACCCTGCACACGAACAGCGCCGTCCAGACGATGAACCGGATCATCGACGCCTTCCCCGCCAGCCAGCAGTCGCAGGTGCGGGCCCAGCTCTCGTTCGTCCTGGAGGGGATCCTCTGCCAGACGCTTCTCCCGAAATCGTCGGGGAAGGGGCGCTGCCTCGCGATGGAGATCCTCATCCCGACGCCCGCGATCCGGAACCTCATCCGCGAGGACAAGCTTCACCAGATCTACTCGATGATGCAGACCGGGCAGAACAAGTACGGGATGCAGACGTTCAACCAGGCGCTCGCCACGCTCGTTCACCGCCGCGTCATCACGCAGGAGCTCGCGATGACCACCTCGTCGCTGCCGGACGAGCTCTCCGAGATGATCGCCCGCGGCGTTGGCGTCGTGGGACAGCAGCCGCCCGCGGCATCGGCAGCCGGCGCCGCCGCCCGGCGGCCCTGACGCCCACCGGAAGGAAGAGATATGGCCCAGTTCGTCTGGAAGGGGAAGACCCGCCAGGGCGTCATGACCGGAGGGGTCCTGACGGCCGACTCGAAGGACCTCGTCATCGCCGACCTGAGGAGGCGGTCCATCGAGGTCGCCTCCGTCAAGGAGCGTGGCAAGGAGTTCGCCGTCCCGAAGTTCGGCGCCGGGAAGGTGGCCGCCAAGCGTCTCGCCATCTTCACGCGGCAGTTCTCCGTCATGATCGACGCCGGCCTTCCCCTCGTGCAGTGCCTCGAGATCCTCGGAACGCAGCAGGACGACAAGGCCTTCCAGCGGATCATCCTGGCCGTCCGGCAGGACGTGGAGTCGGGCTCCTCGCTCGCCGACGCCCTCCGGAAGCACCCGCGCGCCTTCGACGACCTCTTCGTCAACATGATCGCCGCCGGTGAGGCGGGCGGCATCCTGGACACCATCCTGCGGCGGCTCTCGACCTACATCGAGAAGGCGGTCAAGCTGAAGGGCCAGGTCAAGACGGCCCTGATCTACCCCGTCTCCGTGCTCACGGTCGCCGCCCTCGTCGTGGCGATCATCCTCTGGAAGGTCATCCCGACGTTCGCGGCGCTCTTCGCGGGGCTCGGCGCGCAGCTCCCGCTTCCGACGAGACTCGTCATCCAGGCGTCCAATTTCCTCGCCAGCTATTTCCTCTTCATTCTCGCTGGCCTGGCCGCGATCATCTTCGCCCTCAAGCGCTACTACACCACCTACAAGGGGCGCCGGGTCATAGACGGGATCCTGCTCAAGCTGCCCGTCCTCGGCGACATCCTCAAGAAGATCGCCGTCGCCCGCTTCTGCCGGACGTTCGCGACCCTCACCTCCTCCGGCGTCCCGATCCTCGACGGCCTCGAGATCACCGCGAAGACCTCGGGGAACGCCATCATCGAGGACGCGATCATGATGGTTCGCAAGTCCGTCGAAACCGGCCGGACCATCGCCGAGCCGCTCGCCGAGACGAAGGTCTTCCCGCCGATGGTCGTCCAGATGATCGGCGTCGGCGAGCAGACCGGTGCCCTCGACGCCATGCTCTCGAAGATCGCCGAGTTCTACGAGGAAGAGGTCGACAACGCCGTCGAAGGCCTGATGAAGCTGATGGAACCGATCATGATCGCCATGCTCGGCACGATCATCGGCACCATCGTCGTCGCGATGTACATGCCGATGTTCGACCTCATCTCGAAGATCGGGTGATCGACGAGTGGATCGGGGAGGCTCGCCACGAGCCTCCCCGCGGCGCCTTCGGCGCCTCCCCTCCAATGGGGAAATTGGGACCGGCAATGACATGAACGCGACGGGCGCCCTCCGGGGCGCCCGTCGCACGTCAGGGGCAGGGCTCTGGCCGTTACAATCGCCGTCTGGTGAGCGAAGTCGTGCGCGCCCTCCCGCGTCCGGCCCCGGAGGCTCTCCGGGGCCTCCTCGCGACGCGGGTCGTCGTCGTCTCGACCCTCCTCGTCTCCGCGCTCCTCATCCAGCTCACCTTCAGCATCTGGCTGCCGCTGAGCCCGATCTACTACCTCGCGGCCGCCGCCTATTCCACCTCGATCCTCGCCCTCTCTACGCTCCGGCGGCTCGACGCCGGAGTGAACGCGGTGATCCAGCTCCTCGGCGACCTCGTCGTCGTGACCGGCCTCGTCTGGATCTCCGGCGGCCCCGACTCCGGGTTCACCTTCCTCTACCTCGCCGTCGTCGTCTCCGGAACGCTCCTCTTCGGAAAGGGGGGAGGCCTCGTGACGGCCGGCCTCGCGTCGGTCTTCTACGCGGTGCTCCTCCAGCTGATGCAATCCGGGGCCTTCCCTCCGCCGAGCACCGACGGGCTTCCGCCCCGGATCTGGACGAGGGGACAGCTCGCGGGCAACGTCGTGACGAACGTCGGCGCCTTCGCCGCGACCGCGCTTCTCGTGGCGGCCGCCTCGGAGAAGCTGCGCGACGCCCGGCTCCTCGCCGAGCGCCGGAGGGAGGAGGTCTCGCGCCTGCAGGCCCTCCACACCTCGGTCCTCTCCTCGATGTCCTCCGGCGTCGTCACCGCGGACCCGGAAGGGAGGATCACGTTTGCCAACCCGCCCGCCTGCGAGCTCCTCATGCGGCGGCCGGAGGAGCTGATCGGGCGGCCCCTCATCGAGACCGGGCTCGTCTCGGAGGAGGCCCTTCGGACGGAGGAGAGCCCCGGGGGCGACGTCCTGCGCTTCGAGGGGAACCAGACGCCCCTCGGCCCCGGTTTCTACTTCGGCGTCACCGTGACGCCGCTGCGCGACGGAGACGGGCAGGTCACGGGCCGGATCCTGATCTTCCAGAACCTGACCGAGCTGAAGAAGCTGGAGGGCGAGGTCCGGCTCAAGGAGAAGCTCGCCGCGGTTGGCGAGCTGGCGGCAGCAATCGCCCACGAGATCCGCAACCCGCTCGCCTCGATCTCCGGCTCCGTCCAGGTTCTCTCCGCCACCGCCCCTCCGGGCTCCTCCGAGCGGCGCCTGATGGAGATCGTCGTCCAGGAGTCGCACCGGCTCTCGTCGATCCTCGAGGACTTCCTCAAGTACGTCCGCCCCCGCGAGCAGGCGGTCGAGACGGTCGACGCGGCTGCCGCACTGCGGGACGTCGTCACGCTCCTGACGCACAGCGACGAGGTGACGCCCGGGCACCGCGTCACGCTCGACCTCGAGCCCGAGTCCGTCCTCCTCACGGCCGACCCCGGGCAGCTGAGGCAGGTCTTCTGGAACCTCCTGCGCAACGCCGTGGCCGCGATGCCGGGCGGCGGCGCCCTCGACCTCGTGGCCCGGGTTTCGGACGGCTCCTGGAGCGTCACGGTCGCCGACGAAGGGCGGGGAATGCCGCGGGAGGAGCAGGACCGCCTCTTCACACCGTTCGCCCACACCGTCCCCGGTGGCACGGGACTGGGGCTCGCGATCGTGTACCGTATCGTCGAGGAGCACGGAGGGAAGATCCGCGTGAAGAGCGCACCCGGGAAAGGCACGGCCATCACGCTGTCCCTCCCGCTCGCGGGGCCGTCCCGCAGCGGCGTCGCCGAATCCTCGACGGCCGGGCCCGGGCCGCTTCCGCCCGGGGAGGAGCCTCGTTCGTGACGACCGAGCCCCGAAGTCCCGTGGGCCCGTTGATTCTCCTCGTAGATGACGAGCCCGGCATCACGGGAATGCTGTCGATCGTCTTCGAGAAGGAGGGGTACGCCGTAAGGACGGCCGGGACCTGCGCCGAGGGGCTGAAGCTGGTCGAGGAGACCGCCCCCGACCTCGTGCTGACCGACCTGAGGATGCCCGACGGAACGGGCTTCGACATCCTCCGACGGACCCGTGAGACGAACCCGGAGACGCCCGTCGTCATGATCACCGCCTACACCTCGACGAAGACGGCCATCGAGGCGCTCAAGGCGGGCGCCTACGACTACATCTCGAAGCCCTTCGACGTGGAGGAGCTCAAGCACGTCGTCGGGAAGGCCCTCGAGAGGAAGCGGCTCGCCGACGAGAACGTCACGCTGCGGAGCCGGGTCGAGGAGCGCCCCGCGCTCGGGACCCTCATCGGGGTCTCGCGCCGGATGCGCACCGTCTTCGACATGATCGAGCGGATCGGGCGGACGACCTCCACCGTCCTGATCACGGGCGAGTCGGGCACGGGCAAGGAGCTCATCGCGCGGGCCATCCACCGGATCTCGCCCCGCGCCGGGCGAGCCTTCGTCTCCATCAACTGCGGGGCGCTGCCGGAGAACCTCCTCGAGTCGGAGCTCTTCGGGCACGAGAAGGGGGCCTTCACCGGCGCGGTCAAGGAGAAGAAGGGGCTGTTCCAGGAGGCCGAGGGGGGGACCCTCTTCCTCGACGAGATCGGCGAGACCTCCGTGACGATGCAGGTGAAGCTGCTCCGGGCGCTCCAGGAGCGGGTCGTGAGGCGCGTCGGCGGGAACGTCGAGGAGCCGGTCGACGTACGGATCATCTGCGCGACGAACAAGGACCTCGTCCGGAAGGTGGCCGAGAACACCTTCCGGGAGGACTTCTACTACCGGATCGCGGTCATTCCCCTCCCGATCCCTCCTCTCAGGGAGCGGCGGGAGGACATCCCCCTGCTGGTCCGGCACTTCCTCAGGACGGTCTCGAGGGAGCAGAAGATCCCGGAGAAGAAGATCTCGGCCGAGGCGATGCGCGTCCTGGAGGCGCACCCGTGGCCGGGAAACGTCCGCGAGCTCGAGAACCTGATCGAGCGGACGGTGGCCCTCGAGCCGGGGACCATCATCACGACCGCCTCCCTTCCCGAGAGCTTCCTGCGGCCCGCGGGGGTCCCGGTCGAGTCGTTCCAGAGCCCGTTCGATCTCCCGATCGAGAGCTTCCGGCTCGAGGCGTACCTCGAGTGGATCGGGAAGCGGCTGATGCAGCAGGCGCTCGAGAGGGCGAACGGCGTGAGGAAGGACGCAGCGAAGCTCGTCGGGATGTCGGAGCGATCGTTCCGCTACTACGCCAAGAAGTACGGTCTCGGACACGACGAGGAGGAGGAGCCCTTTGACGAACCCGGTCCGGCGCTCGACGAGGCGTGAGAGGTCGGGGGGCGCCGTCCTGGCGGCGCTCCTGCTGGCGGCCTGCTCCGGAGGGCGGGGCGCGACCCCGTCGGCCTCGCAGACGCCGCCCGCCGCCGGCCCGCGCGTCGTTCTGCCGTCGGGCGCCGTGTTCGCCCTCGAGGTCGCCCGGACCCCGGAGCAGGTCGCACAGGGGCTGATGTTCCGCGAGTCGCTCGCCCCCGGGACCGGAATGGTCTTCCTTTTCGACGCTCCGCGGCCCCAGGCCTTCTGGATGAAGAACTGCCATTTCGCGCTCGACATGGTCTTCACCCTGAAGGACGGACAGGTCGTCGACGTCCTCGAGAACGTGCCGCCGTGCGCGGCCGATCCTTGCCCGAGCTACCCTTCCCGCGCTCCTGCCGACACGGTCGTCGAGCTGACCGCGGGGGACGCGAAGCGCCACGGGGTCGTCCCCGGGGCGCGACTCTCCTTCCTCAGCGTGCCGGAGCGCTGAGCGCCCCGTCCCCGGCGGTGCCGCCGGAGGGCGCCGGGACGAAGCGGAAGAGACCGCGTCCGATCGTGGCGAGATAGAGCCCCTCCGCGCGGCGCGGGTCGCCCGCCCAGCCCGACACGAAGAGACTCCGCTCCGGGAGCGCGATGAGCACGTCGGGACCGCCGTCCGCCGTCCTGTAGAGGAGCCGGCCCTTGTCGGCCTCGATCTCGACACCAATCGGTTCGGGAGGGCGATAGGCGGAGGCCCGCGGCCGGCCGAATCCTCCGGTCAGCGGGCGGGAGGACCCCCGCAGGGCTTCGAGGCCGAAATCCCGTCCATTCCACCAGAGGATCCTTCCAGCGGAACGGACGGCGAGCGCTTCGACGCGGCTCCCGGGAGCGCGGCTCCACAGGACCGCGTCGACCCTCCCCTTCAGGGCGCCGACGCGGGCCCACGACCCGCCTCCGTCGCGCGACTCGAACGCGCCGGCTTCGGTCGCCGCGAAGAGGCGGCCGGAACCGGCAGCCAGGCCGTGGACGGCAACGTCGAGAACTCGCGAGAAGGGATGGCCCGGCGCGCGCGCGAGCCAGAGACCGTCGGGGGTTCCGGCGAGGAGCCGGTCGCCGCTCGCAAGGAGCGCGCGGACCGTTGCGCCGGGCGCGGCAGCGAGGCGCTCCGTCTGACCCGTCGCCGGATCGAGCGCCCAGAGACCTCCGCTCCCCCCGTCCGCGGCGCGGGCGACGACCACAACGCCGGAAGCGGTGACCGCCACGGCCGGGACGCGCGCCTCGGAGAGACCCGTGTTCGACTCGAACAGGGTCACGCCGCCGTCCTCGCTTCTCATGACCCCTTCCGCCTCCGTCGCCACGAGGAGAACGGCCGGATTCGAGGGGTCGAAGAGGAGCGCGTTGACGACCGTCGTCGCGCGGGAGATGCGGCGGAAGCTTCGCCCCTCGTCCGGACTCTCGAAGAGTCCCCCGGTGGTGCCCGCGAGAACCCGCGAGGGGTTGCGCGGGTCGCGCACCACGACGTGCGTCCGGCGATCGGAAAGGCCGTCCTTGTAACGCTTCCAGGTTCCGGCGCCGTCGGTGGTCCGGTAGACCCAGCCGCAGGTCGCCGCCCAGACGTCGTCCGGGTCGGTGGGAGAGAAGTCGAGGTGGAAGACCTGGGTGTCCTCGATCATCCCACCGGCGATCCGCTTCCACGACCGGCCGAGGTCCGTCGACCGGAAGGGATGACGGTAGGAGCCCGTGTAGAGAACGCCCTGCTTGAGCGGATGGAAGGCGAGGAAGGCGAGGCCGCTTCCCGGGTCGAGAGGTGGCTGGGAAATACGCCACGTGAACCCGCCGTCCTCCGAGACCTCGAGCCCGGTGTCGCCTGCGACGGCGACGACTTTCCGGCCCTTCAGGAGCGCGACGGCGACGGCCCTCGCCTCCGCGCGGCTTTCCCATCGCCTCACGACGGCCCACGAGCGCGCCCCGTCGTCGGACCGGACGAGGAGGCCGCCCCGGACGACACCGGTCAGCCCGGCCCAGAGCGTCCCCACACGCTGGGGGTCGGGGACGAGCGCGGTGACGGAGTAGCCCGGGAAGGGCGCCCCTCCCGGCGGCGAGCTCCATGTCCGGCCGCCGTCGGCCGACCGGTAGACGCCCCCGAGGGCGGTTCCCGCGTAGAAGACGCCCGGGGCGCGCGGCTCGGCCACGAGCGACTTCACCTCGGCGCCCGGAAGCGGGTAGCGGAGCCACACCCCTCCCGGAGAAGGGACCTGGGTCTCCCCGGCGGCGAGCAGCGGGCAGGCGGCGGCGACCAGCGCGGCGGCGAGGAGCGCCGCGATCGCGTCAGCCCCCCGACTTCGCATCGCCCCCCGAACCGGCCGGGGCGCCGCCCGTCCCGGTCTTCGATTCGCCTGAAGACTTGCTCTCGCCGGAAGGCTTGCCTTCGCTCGAGGACTTCCCGTCGCCTGACGACTTCCCGTCGCCTGAGGACTTCCCCTCGCCGGGGGACTTTCCGTCGCCGGAGGATTTCGCCTCCGCCGCGGCGCCCGCCGCGTCCTTGTCCTTCGAGCCGGTATTCGCCGCGCTGCCGGACCGCCCGTAGTCGGTCAGGTAGAAACCCGACCCCTTGAACTGTACCGCCGGTGCCGACAGGAGCTTCTTCAGCGGGCCACCGCAGGTCTCGCAGATCGTCGGGAGGGGGTCCGAGAAAAGGAGGATCGTCTCCGTTTCGTGTCCGCACGACTCGCACCGGAATTCGTAGAGAGGCATTGAGGGCTCGACCTTCCTTCTATGACGGCGGGGCGTAGCCGCCACCGCTCGTGCTCCACTGGATCTTCTTCACGGATGTCCGGCTCGTCACGTCGCGCCGGCTGATCAGCTTGAGGACGAAAAACGCGTACAGCAGCTTCGCGTTGTGGCTCGCGTCGGACGGACCGAGGCCGACGAGCTCGCGCAGCGTCTTCGTGCCGTCGACGTGCTGGAGAAGCCGGATCTCGGCCGCCTCCAGCGCCACGTCGCCAATCTCCGCGGGGGCGTAGCACGGGTCGAACACCGTCCAGGACGGACCGAGGAGGGCGATGAGGCGCCGCGCATCGCGGACCGCCTTCACGCCGGCGACGATGGCCGCCCGCGTCGGGATGTCGAGCTGGACGATCTCGTCGGTGCGGAAACGCCCGACCGTGAAGCTCACGGACCCCTCCTCCCAGTCGAACACCGAGTAGAGGATGTCGCGGACCTGTCGCATGACGGAGGCGGTGAGCGCCTCCTGCGTCAGGAGGCCCATGTCGACGAGGACCGCCCCGTGCCGGCGGGTCTCCTCGGCGGCGCGCGCTTCGACGAGCCGCTTCACCGATTCGTCGAACTGTTCGCGCGTGAGCGCGCCGGACCGGAGCAGCACGTTGCCGAGGGACTCCTCCCGGTCGCTCGAGGTGGCGAAGATGACGTCGCCGTTCCAGAGGTAGATCTTTTTCTCCAGCTCGCCCCGGCGCACGAGCAGCACGCCGGGCACACGGTAGTGATGCACCGTCTGGAGGACCTCGGGAAGCGGGGTTTTCGAGAGGTCGCCGCGGAACTCGAAGCGGCTGTCCGACACCGCGTCCATTGTACGGAAATCCGGACGGGACCCGGCTGCTACGATCCCAGCCCATGATTCTCCCTCGGAAACCTGCGATTCCGGCCGCATGAGACGGCGCGTCGCGATCACCGGCCTCGGCTGCGTGACGCCCCTCGGCACCGGCTCGGAGGCCTACCTCGAGGGCCTTCGGGAAGGACGTTCCGGCGTCGGCCGCATCTCCCTCTTCGACCCTGGAATGCTCCCGGTGAAGATCGCCGGCGAGGCGAGGGGTTTCGACCCCGCCGACCACATCCCGGCCAAGGACGCCCGCCACGTCGCTCGCGTCGTCCCGATGGCGATCGCCGCGGCCGGCGAGGCGCTCGCATCCGCCGGGATCGACGCGGAACGGCTTTCGCTCGAGGAGCGACGCCGGGTCTCCGTCCTCCTCGGCTCGGGAGGTGGGCCGGTCGAGTTCTTCGAGAAGATGTACGGTCACTACTATCGGGGCGAGCTGAAGAAGGCCTCGGTCTACGCGATCCCGACCGGCACCATCGGCACCCTCTCCTCGGAGATCTCCATGCGCTTCGGCCTCAAGGGCCCGTCGCACGTCGTCTCCACGGGCTGCACTTCCTCGGCCGACGCGATCGGCTACGCCGTGAAGTCGATCCGGTACGGCGAACGGGACCTCGTCCTCGCGGGGGGCGCGGACGCCGTGATCACCTCCGGCATCATGACCGGCTTCGGCCTGATGCAGATCCTCGCATCGTCGCGGCAGGACGCCCCCGAGACGGCGAGCCGCCCCTTCGACGCCGGCCGGGACGGCTTCGTCCTCGGCGAGGGAGCCTGGTTCTTCGTCCTCGAGGAAATGGAGCGGGCCCGCGCGCGCGGGATCCGCATCCTCGGTGAGGTCCTGGGCTACGCCGCGACCTGCGACGCCTACCACCGCGTGAGGCTCGACGAGTCGGGAGAGGAGCCGGCCCGCGCGATGACCGAGGCGCTCGAGGATGCCGGGATCACCCCCGCCGACGTCGGCTACGTCCAGTACCACGGCACCGGAACCGAGCTGAACGACCGGATCGAGACCCGCGCCACGCGGATCGCCCTCGGCGCGCACGCGGACGGGACCCCCGGCAGCAGCGTGAAGAGCCAGATCGGACACCCGCAGGGGGCCTCCGGCGCCGCCGGGCTCGCGGCCACCCTCCTCTCCCTGAACGCGGGGTTCCTCCCGCCGACGGCGAACCTCGAGACGCCCGACCCCGAGTGCGGCCTCGACTACGTTCCGGGGCGCGCGCGCCCCGCCGACGTGGACGTGGCCCTCGTGAACGGGATCGCCTTCGGCTCGAAGAACACCGCCCTCGTCGTGAGGACGGCGCGCGCCCGCGGAGCCTGACGCGCCATGAGCCTCCTCGTCCCGCCGCGCACCCCCTCCGACGAGATCCTCGACGGAAGCGTGGCAACGGACACCGCCGAGGAGAGCCTCGCCGACATCGAGTGGATCCACCGCGCCCTCGGAGGCCGGGCGATCGTGCGCCGCCACCTCGTCCCGCTCCTCCTGTCCGTGCCGTCGCCGCGCCCGGTCCTTCTCGACCTCGGCGCCGGAAGCGGGCACGTGGGGCGTGCGCTCTCGGGGGAGCTGTCCCGCCGGGGACGGGACCTCGTGACGCTCGACCTCGACCGGCAGCTCCTTCACACGCGCCTCTCCCCCAGGGGAAGGAGCCTGACGGCGGACGCCCTGCGGCTCCCCCTGGCCGACCGCTCGGTCGACGTCGTCTCGTCGACGCTCTTCCTCCATCATCTCGACGCTGCGGCCGTCGCCGCGCTGCTCTCGGAGTCGGCCCGCGTCGCGCGCGTCGCCGTCGTCGCGCTCGACCTGACGCGCCACCGCATCCCGCTCGCGATCAACGCGGTCCTTTCCCGGCTGGCCTACCGGAGCCCGATCACGGGGCTGGACGGGCGCGCGTCGGTCCTGCAGGCCTGGACCATCCCCGAGCTGCGCGCCATCGCCGCCCGGGCCCTTCCGGGCACGCTCGTGAAGCCCGCCGGCCCGTTCGTCCAGGGCTTGCTCTGGAGGCGGACGTGAGCGTCGAGCGGCTCGACACGATCGTCGTCGGCGCGAGCCTCGCCGGGAGCGCCTCGGCCCTCGTCCTGGCGCGCTCCGGTGCCCGCGTTGCCGTCGTCGACAAGGCGACGTTCCCCCGGCCGAAGACCTGCGGCGAGCTCCTCTCGCCCGACGGCGTTTCCACGCTCGCGCGGCTCGGCCTCGACGGGGCCGTCCGCGCCGCCGGCGCCGCGACGATCCGGCGCTTCGCCCTCGTCCGCCCCGACGGGCTCCGTGTCCGCGGCCGCCTCCCCGGCCCGGCACTCTCCCTCAGCCGCGAGCGGCTCGACGCGCTCGTCCTCGACGGCGCGCGGCAGGCCGGCGCCACCCTTCACACCGGCGAGGCCGCGACGTCGGTCGAAGGGAGCCTCGCCGCAGGCTTCACGGTGAAGACCCCGGTGAGAACACTCGAGGCCCGGACCGTCCTCGGCGCCTGGGGACGCTACTCGCCTCTCGACGGCCGCCTCGGTCGCCCGTTCTTCGGGGCCCCCGCGACGCTCTTCGGATTCAAGAAGTTCCTCGCCGGCGAGGGCGGAGCGCGCTTCGACGACCACGTCGTCCTCCACGTCTTCCGCGGCGGCTATCTCGGCCTCTCGCTCGTCGAGGAGGGGCGCGTGAGCCTCGGCGCCCTCGCGACGCCCGCCGTCGCGCAGGAAGCGCACCACGACCTCGACCGGCTCCTCGCGCGCCTCGGTGCCGAGAGCCCGGCCCTGGCGGCCGACCTCGCCGGCCTCGCCCCCGAGCCGGGCCCCGCGCTCGTGAGCGAGCCGGTCCACCTCGGCTCACGCGAAGCCACGTGGGGCGACGTCCTGCTGGCCGGCGACGCGGCGGGCGTCGTCGACCCGTACACCGGCTCGGGGATGGCGCTCGCCCTCCGGACGGGCGAGGCGGCCGGCGCGCTCCTTTCGGAGCACGCCGCCGGGCGGCTCGCGACCGCCGCACTCGCCCCGGAGTGGGCCCGGCGGTGGCGGGCCCTCACGGGCCGCGTCTACTTCTTCTCCCGCCTCTTCCGGCCGGTCTTCCTCGGCGGTTTCGCCACGCGCCTCGTCGTCCCGGCGACGGCACCGCTGGCGGGCCTCGCGGCCCGCCTCACGCGCGGCCCGGCCTGACCCGTCCGGCTACCTCTTCTTCGGGTTCTTCGGGTTCTTCTTCGCCGGGGCCTTCGCGGCCTTCCCGGAGCCCTTCGCCGCCTTCGGCGCCGGTCTCGCGGCGGCCTTGCGTGCCGGGACCTTCGCGGCCGTCTTCGAACCCTTCTTCTTCGCGCCCGCCTTCTTCGGCGGGAAGAGCCCGGTCCGGATCGTCTCGACCTGGGTGAGGTGCACGCGGTCGTGCCCGGCGTAGAGCATGACGATCGTGTCGATCGTCTCTTCGCCCCGCTCGGAGTGGACTCCGACGCGGCCGAACGCCTCGTCGGGAAGGCGCGTGAGAAGCCCGACATTCACCATGCGCGCCATCTCGAAGTCGTCGAGGAGGTCTTCCGTCGTCGCGTTCTCGACGCCGAGCATCTCGACGAAGAGGTCCTGGTCGTAGCCGGCGATCGCGGGCTTGTCGTGCGCCGCGATGAAGCGGTAGCGGGAACCGAGGATGACCTCGCCGTCGGCCAGGTGCGCGACGATCTCCTTGATCGACCACTTCCCCGGCGCCGGCCGGCGGGAGAGCTGCTTCTCGGTGAGGCCCTTCAGGAGCTTCCGGAGCTTCTGCGGCGCCTCGAACATCGCCAGATACGGGTCGTCGTCGCCCATCGCTTCGCGGTATCTGTCGGGGATCACGGGTCCGGCCATCTTCGATTCCTCCATCGTCGGGGCATCCTATCGGAGGGGCGTCCGACGCGCAGCCGCCCGCCCGTCTAGAATGCTCTTCTCGTGAAGATCGATCGACGCCTCGTCGAAGCTCTGGACGACCTCCTGGCGCGCGCGTTCGCGGAAGACGGAGAGGACATCACCACCCTGGCCGTCTTCGGGCCCAAGGCCCGCGTGGCGGGCGACATGGTCTGCCGCGAGGCGGCCGTCGTCGCCGGCGCCGCGTTCCTCCCGCGCGTCTTCGCCTTTCCCCACCCCCCTGCTTCCGTGGAAGTCCTCGTCGAGGACGGTGTCCGGGTCGGACCGGGAACCGTCCTCGCCAGGGTCGAAGGGCCGGCGGTGACGGTCCTGGCGGCCGAACGGACCGCGCTGAACCTCGTCCAGCGGCTGACCGGCATCGCGACGGCGACGCGGGCCTACGTCGACGCTCTCGAGGGGACGACCGCGCACCTCCTCGACACGCGCAAGACGACGCCCGGCCTGCGCGCCTTCGAGAAGTACGCGGTGCGGTGCGGCGGCGGCACGAACCACCGGATGGGACTCTCCGACGCCTTCCTCGTGAAGGACAACCACGCCGACGGCTGCGGCAGCCTGTGGGACGCGACGCGGCGCGCGACCGACTTCCGGGCGATGAACCGCTCCCTGAAGCGCTGCCTCCTCGAGGCCGAGGCGCGGACGCGCGACGAGGTCCACCAGGCGCTCGAGGCGGGAGCCGAACGCATCCTCCTCGACAACATGACGGTCGTGGAGATGAAGAAGGCCGTCGCCGACGTCGCGCTCTGGAACGAGGCGACCGGCGCTTCCGTGACGACCGAGGCCTCGGGCGGCATGACCGTGGAGAAGGCGCGGAAGTCGGCCCTCGCCGGCGTCGACTTCGTCTCGGTGGGCGCCCTGACGCATTCCGTACGGGCCGTCGACATCGCGCTCGACGTGAAGATCGCCGCGGCCCGGCGGAGCCGGAAGTGAGCCCCGCCGCCGGGCGGATCCGCATCCCGGCGCTCGTCATCGGGACCGGTATCGCCGGCCTGACCACCGCTCTCGCTCTCGCCAAGAGGGGAATCCGCGTCCTCCTCGTGACGAAGGCCGACGACCCCGGCGACTGCAACACGGCCTACGCGCAGGGCGGCATCATCTACTTCGGCAAGCGCGACTCCCCCGGCTCCCTCGTGAAGGACGTCCTCGCCGCCGGCGCCGGCCTCTGCAACGCGGAGGCGGTCCGCTTCCTCGCGCAGGAAGGCCCCCGGGTCGTCGAGGAGATCCTGATCGGGGACGCCGGCGTCCCCTTCACGCGGACGCGCGAGGGGGACCTCGACTTCACGCGCGAGGGGGCGCACTCCGTCGCGCGGATCGTCCACTCGGCCGACGCGACCGGAAGGGCGATCGAGGCCGCCCTCCTCGCCCGCGTGAGGGCCGAGCGGAACGTGAAGATCTGGACCGGGGCGACGGCGATCGACCTGATCACCGCGCGCCACCACTCGACCGACGTCCAGCAGCGCTACGCCCTCCAGGACCCGTGCCTCGGCGCCTACGTCATCGACGCGGCGGGCTCCGTCCACACCGTCCTCGCCGACTTCACGGTCCTGGCCACGGGGGGCGTCGGCCGCCTCTTCCTCCACACGACGAACACGCGGCACGCCATCGGCGACGGCCTCGCGATGGCCGCCCGCGCGGGCGCGGCCGTCCTGAACCTCGAGTACGTCCAGTTCCACCCGACGACGCTCTACCACCCCGACGCCGAACGGTTCCTCATCTCCGAGGCGCTCCGGGGCGAGGGGGCCGTCCTCGTGAACCGCTCGGGCAAGGCCTTCATGCACCGCTACGACCGGGAGCGGAAGGACCTCGCCCCGCGCGACGTCGTCACGCGCGCCATCGTCGAGGAGATGACCACGCGCGGCGAGCCGTGCGTCTACCTCGACCTCGCCCACCACTACGAGGGGAAGGGGAAGGAGTCGATCCGCGACCGCTTCCCGACGATCGCGGCGACCTGCGCGAAGTTCGGGATCGACATCGCCTCCGAGCCGATCCCCGTCGTCCCGGCCGCGCACTACTACTGCGGCGGCGTCCTCGCCGACCTCGAGGGGAGGACGACGATCCGCAACCTCTACGCCGTGGGCGAGGTGAGCTGCACGGGACTGCACGGCGCCAACCGTCTCGCATCCACGTCCCTTCTCGAGGGGCTCGTCTGGGGGGCCCACGCCGCCCGGTCGATCGCCGACCGCATCGAGAAGGGGCCCACGTTCGCGCCGTCGATGTTCAAGGCGATCCCCGACTGGCGGGCCCCGGGCGATGCGCAGAACGAGGACCCCGCCCTCATCCAGCAGGACTGGACGACGATCCGCAACACGATGTGGAACTACGTCGGCATCGTGAGGACCGGGGAGCGCCTCGGCCGCGCCGTGGCCGACATCCGCGACCTCGAGAAGCGCCTCTCGCGCTTCTACCACGAGACGAAGATCTCGCGGGAGATCGTCGACCTGATCCACGGCGTCCACGCCAGCTCGCTGATCGCGCAGGCGGCGCTGAAGAACCCGGTCTCGAGAGGCTGCCACTACCGAAGGAACTGACCAGGGGACCGAGAGAACCGAGAGAACCGAGAAAACCGAGAGAACCGAGAGAACCGAAGTACCGGAGCACCAGCCGGAGCACCGGAGCACCGGGGCACGGGAGCACGGGAGCACGGGAGCTCCAGCTTCACCGTCACGTCTCCTCGGCAGGGGGCCGCGTGCGGTGCGGTACGTCTCACGGCCGCCTGCTGCGCGCGCCCGACCCGCTTCCGAATCCGCTGCGGCCGTGCGGGGGGCCCGCGCGAACTCCTCGCTTCGCTCGTCAAACACGCGCGCGGGCCTGATCCCCGCCCGGTCCTCGCGAATTCGAGCGGGTCCCCGTGCGTGCTCGGGGGCGGCTCGCGAGACGCACCGCCCCACCCGCGGCCAGCGAGCTTCAGCATTCGAACGGGGTCCATTCGAACTCGGGTCCGGTCCTGGGGTCTGGTCTACTCTCTACACTCTACGGGCCTATAGAAGAAACCGGTGCGCTTGGGGTCTGGTCTACTCTCTACACTCTACGGGGCCTGCGGTTCAAGCGCGGACTCGCTCGAGGTGCTGAACTGTCGAGGGTGTGAGCGGGCGGGAGGGGTGTCCTGCGAGCGCCGTCCGAGCACGCGCGGGGCCCCGCACGGCTCCGCGAGCAGGCCGCCGGATCAGGCGCGCGCGCTGTTTGAGCGAAGCGAGTTCGCGCGCGCCCCGGCGGCCCGCGCAGCGGGGCCGATGCGGGTCGCGCGCGCGGAGGAGGCGCCGCGGGACACCCCTCTCGCCCGCGACTCGTGCGGCACGATGAACCGGACTGGTACCGGTCTCTCCGGTGCCTTCGTCCTTCCCCGCCACTCGGGACAGGAATCGCCAGGAGGACGTCGCCGCGCTCCCGCCTCTCAGACCCCGACCGGCGTGACGTGCACCTCGCGCCCGTCGCCTTTCACCGCCTTCGAGACGATGCAGTACTTCTCGGCGAGCGCCAGCGTCTTCAGCACGTCGGCCTCACGCTCCGCCAGGAGCGCGGCGGGGACGTATGCGGAGAGGTCTACCCGCGTGACGCGGTAGCCGCCGGCAGGATCGACGTCGAGCTCGAGGGTGCCGTCGACACGCGGGCTCTCGACCGGCAGGCGGAGCTTCGTCAGGAAGATCGCCCAGGTCTGGACGAAGCAGGCGAGGAGAGCGCCGAGGAGGAGCTCTTCCGGGTTCGTCCGGTCGACGCGCCCTCCGAGCGAGGGCGCGCCGCCGAAGCTCGTGGAGAGGAGGCCCGTCCCGCTCGCGAGAACGCCGGAGCGTTCGGTCGCGTCCCACGTGACGGATGCCGTGAAATGGTGCTCACCGGACATATGTCCCTCCCGTTTGCCGCAGCTACTTTTCCGTATCGGGGAGGCCGTCAGGATTCCAGCCCTTCGGCGCCGTCCAGGCCCGTGCAGAGAAGAAGGTCGCGAGCCCCAGGGCAACGAGGCCCCGGCAACCGGTGCGGGAATCGAACGCATCGATGACGCGGGCGACCTCGGGCGGAGCCGAGGCCGGGGCGACCATCCGGGACCGGGCGAGAAGTCCCACGGGCGCTTCACGCCGCGCGGCCGCCCACGGAGCGCTCGTGTTCGCCTCCTCCTCGGGAGCCAGCGGCGCGACGCCCGTCAGCGCGAGAGAGCCACGGAGGACGGAGAGGAGGAGGGGAAGGTCGCGGAAGACCGGGATCGCCGTCTCGAACCGGAACGTGCGGACCGTTTCGCGGGTCCCTGCCGCCGCGCCGTTGCCGGCGAAAGCGAAGGGCCGCCTCGCGTGCCCCGCGTTGGCGACGAGCGACCAGACGAGGGCGACGGGCCAGAGCGGCAGCGAGAGAAGAAATAGGACGAGGCCGGCGAGCCGGCTCCCGAGCCCGGCGGCCCGCGGCGCCCTCGGGGCGGGGAGAAGGTCGGTGAGAAGCGAGGCCGCGCCCGTCGCCGGGTCGACGACGAGGTTCTGCGAGACGGCGACGCCGGAGAGGGCGACTCCCTCGGGAATGACGGTTCGCGGCAGGACCGACACGCCGTCGAGCACGGCCTTCCCGAGGACGACCGCCTCCTCGGCGACCGTCGTCCCCCCCGAGAGCTTCGCGGAGGCCGCGACGGTCGCGCGGGGGGAGAGGATCGGCTTGCCCTCGGCACGGTCGAGCCCGCTCCATCGCGCGAGACTCTCGACGGGCGCCAGGTCGAGGTCGACCTCGAGAGGGGCGTGCCCCCGGTCGAGAGACCAGTCGGCATCCGCGGGATCACGCGGCAGCTCGGCCTTCTTCAGCGCCTCTGGTCGAACCCGCCACAACCCGAGGAGCCGCTCCCCCGAGACCCCGGCGACGACCGGCTCGGTCCGGCGGCCGGCCCGCCCGAGGAACTCGCCGAAGGCGGCCTCGACGCCCGCGTCGCCTCGCAGGACGAAGGTGTCGCCGTCGAGCCTGTGCTCGAGGCGGCGGAGGACGGACCCCGTCGTCTCCTCCTCCTCGCGGCGCACGAATTCGAGGGCGATCCCCCAGCGGATTCCCTTTCCGAAGCGCTTCTCGACCTCGACGGCGCGCGGCCCGACGACGACGAGCGCCGACCGGACGCCGGCCGCCACGAGGGACTCCAGGGCTCTTTCGAGAATCGGGGCGCCGCCGAGCGGCAGGAGGGCGGGAACGGTCTTGTCCGCGAGAGGGCCTAGGGCGTGCCCGTCGCGGTCCGCGAGGAGAACGGTCGTCATGGGCCGACGATTATGAGGGAGGGCCCGCGACGAACACGCGGAGGCCCGTCGACCTCCCCGCGCGCGCGTCGACCTCGGACGTCACCTCGCGCGTGTGAACGATGAGCCAGGCGCGGATGAGAGGCGCCGGCGCGGCGGCCACGTCGGTCGACGTCTCGCGGTACGCCCAGACGACCGTCGTCCCGAGGCGGGCCTCCTCGGCGATGCGTTCGACGGTGGGGCGGTCGGCCCAGGTGATGCCGGTGCGGAAGAGGCGGAAGGCGAGCGCGTCGGTCTCGGGCGCGCGGAAGGTCACGGCGCGCGGCGGAAGCGGAAGGAGCGAGGGCGCGACCTGGTCGGCCATCGCCCTCGCACCCGTCCTGTGGGCGAGGAAGTCGTGCCGGATCGTCCGGGCCGCCTCCAGCCCCTCCGAGACGAGGAGGACCGAGAGGAAGACGAGCCCGACGCGTCGCCCGAAGCGGCGGGCCGCGTCCCCCGACGCGAGCCACGCGGCCCCGGCAGTGCAGAGGACGATCGCCACCAGGGCCCCCGCGGCCGTGAGGGGGGCCGACACCCCGCCGTCGAAGAGCGGCTCGTGCGACGTGGCGACGAGGAGGGCCGCCAGGACGAGGACGATCGTTCCCGATGCGATCGTCGCCCCCACCTCGAAGCGCGCCCGGATCGAGGAGCGCGGGGGCGTGAGGAGAGCCGCTCCGCCGAGCCCGGCGAGGGCCGAGAGGGCGGGAAGGACCGGCGTCGACGAGAGCTCGAGCGAGCCCGCCACCGCGACGAGGACGACGAGCTCGACGCCGTAAGCGCACCAGAGCGCCATGTGGGAGAGGCGCCGGTCCCCGGCGGTCGCGCCGGAGACGATCTCTTCCTCGCCGAGCGGGCGGGTCAGGTAGGCGATCCCGACACCGACGAGAGGAAGGAGGACGAAGAGTGTCCGCACGATCATCCGCACGTCGGCGCTCACGAGCGCCACGTCGGTCAGCTGGCGCAGCGCTTCCGGCGCGCTGCCGAACGCGCGCGCCAGGTGCGGCGCCAGCGCCTCGGGACGCAGGAGCGCGACGAGGAGGAGCTGCAGGCCCGCGGTCAGGACGAATGACCCCGCGAGCAGGGCGAGCGTCCTCTTCGTCCGCCCGAGGGCGAAGAGACGCGGCCGGAAGAGGAGGGCGACCAGGAGCGGGAGGATGAAGAGGCCGACGGCGTACCCCTTCGTGAGGAACCCGAGACCGAAGAGGATGCCCGCCAGGGGCGCCTCGCCGGGACTGTCCTCCTCGAACGCCCGCAGACCGAAGATGATCCCGCTGAGGCCCAGGAGCGCCAGCGTCGGCTCGACCGTCGCGGCCCGGCTCGCCAGGACAAGAGGAGGCGCGAGGGCGGCGAATGCGCCCGCGATGTGTCCCGCCGGCTGGCCGTAGCCGCGCCTCACGATCCGCTCGAGGACGAACGCGGCGACGAGACCCGCGAAGACGGACGGGAGACGGATCGCCCACTCGTACGGGCCGAACGTCTTCACCATCACCGCGAGGAGCGCCGGGAAAAACACCGGCATCCCGCTCGCGTCGCCGAGCGGCGTCGCGGAGAGCGCGAGGAGCTGGGGGAGCCCCCCCTCCACGATGTTGCGCGCGCCCACCGCCCAGGCCCCCTCGTCGGGTCCGAAGAGATCGGGCGAGCCGAGCTGTACGAGCCGGAGCAGGAGGCCCGCGAAGAGGGCCAGGACGAACAGGAGGCGCCCGGACGCCCCCGGGTCGTCCGCCATCTCGGTCACGGACGTCACGACGGGGGAGTATATGGCCGGCCTCCCCACACTCCGCCCGCTCAGGCTCCGGCGGCCAGCGTCGCCAGGCGCGCCACGAGCGCGTCGCGCGGCGCGTCGTCCGGAAGGTCGAGCAGCACCGGCGCGATCGTCATGTCTCCCGGGTCCCAGTCGAGAAGGGTCGCCAGTGCCGGCGCGAGCCGCTCGGACAGAGGCCAGTCGCGCACCGCGCGCCGGCCGGGAAGCTCGTCGCCGGTGCGGGCCCCGAAGAGTCCCGGCCCCGAGGCGCCACCGTGGCGGGTGGCGAGGGCGCGGAGGTAATCGGTCCACGACGGCAGGCTGCGGGCGAGCCGCTGCTCCTCGAGGAGGCGGAGCACCTCGAGAAATCGATCCGACGCCCGGCCCGCCTGCGTGCGGACCTCGGCGAGGGTCTCCGGCAGGTCGACGCCGCCCGCGGCGGTCACGGCCGCCCGGTGCCTCTCGACGACGTCGCGAAACCGGGTCCGGGTCATCCCGACGTGAATGCCCTCCGGAAGGGTCCCTCCGTCGGCGGGAGCCGCGAGGAGCCGAAGCTCCGCGGCGCGCGCCCGGTCGGTGGGACGGAAACGTCCCGCCGACACGAGGAGAGCCGTGCCGAGCGCCAGGTCGACGTCGCGGATCGCCGCCTGCCCGGCGAGGACGGCGGCGCGCCCGGCGCCGCGGCGGGAGAGCGACCGCTCGGCCGAGAGAAGGGCCGCTCCCCGCCGGACCACGAGGCGGAGCGCCTCGCCCGGCGCGGGCTGCGCGTCGGACAGCGCGGAGAGGGGCTCGAGGAGGTCGGGGGGGCCCGAGACGACGCGCCCCGCCGCGGCGCACTCGATCGACTCGAGCGTCGGCGGCAGGTGCGCGAGCGCCGACAGCGCTGCCGCCGCGACGCGGACGCCGGCGTGGCGCGGCCGGGCCGTGGCGGCGAGGTCCCGGGCGAGGTGCGGCACGAGGGCCGAGGCTCGCCCCGGCGTCGTCCTGAGGACGACGAAGAGCTCGAACGGAGCGCCGGTGACGAATGCGCCCGCGGCGTCGACCGTCGTCGGCGCCTCGCCGCGACCGAGCGCTCCGCCCAGGGCCGCGCCGGCGAGCGCGTCTCCGGCAGAGTCCGCGAGGCGCGACAGGAGAGCCGCGATCGTCTCGCGGCAACGCCGCTCGACCGCGGGGACGGCGGCGGCCGTGAAGGAGCGCTCCGCGTCGGTCACAGGACCTCGAGCTCCTCCGCCTTCACGTGCAGCGTGAGCCGGTTCTTTCCGCCGTCGGAGACGTAGCGCAGCTCGTCGCAGGCCGCGCGGATGATCGGCAGGCCCATGCCGCCCTCGGGCCAGGTCGACGGGTCGTTCGGGTCGGGCTCGCGGGGCGGCGGGACGAGCGTCGGGTCGAAGGCGACCCCCGAGTCGAGGACGGAGAGGGCGATCGTCTTGCCCTCGCGGGCCAGCTCCACCTCGACGCGGCCGCCGCGGCCGCGGTAGGCGTGGCGCACGACGTTCGTCGCCGCCTCCACGACGGCGAGCTCGAGGAGGGATCGCCGGTCGGGGGCGAGGCCCCACTCGGCGAGAACGCCGTGGCACGCGGCCGCGAGGAGGCGGACCGAAGGGAAGTCCGCCTCGACGGAGAGGTGGATCGTCCGGCGTCCTCTCGTGTTCATGAGGCTCCCGACGATGATAGGGCCGGGGCGATCCGCCTGCGACAATGGAAGCGTGATCCCGAATCGCGCCCCCTCGAGCACCTCCGCCCCCTCCGGTGCCGTCCTGCGTGCCACGATCGAATACGACGGCGGGCGCTACCGCGGCTGGCAGGCCCAGATCAACGCCCGTACCGTCCAGGGAACGCTCCTGACCGCGGCCCACGAGCTCTGGGGCGCGGGCGTGAGGGTCCACGGCGCCGGCCGGACCGACGCGGGCGTCCACGCCTTCGGACAGGTCGCCTCCATCCACCTGCCGCCGCGCGCCCGTGTTTCCGACACCGCGGACGCCATGAGGCGCTGGAACGACCTTCTCCCGCCCGACGTAAACGTCGTCGCCCTCGCCGTCGCCGCGCCGACGTTCCACGCCCGGCACGACGCCGTGAAGCGCGTCTACCGCTACCGCATCTCCCGCCGGCGCACCGGCTTCGGGAAGCCCTACGTCTACTGGGTCCGCGATGCACTCGACGTCGGCGCGATGGAGAGCGCCGCCCGGCTCTTCGCGGGACGACACGACTTCAAGAGCTTCTGCGAGAACCCCGAGGGGCACGACTCCACGATCGTCGTCGTCGAGCGCGCGGAGGTGACGGCGCCGGCGGAGGCCGACGGTCTCATCCTCGTGCGGATCTCCGCTTCGCATTTCCTCTGGAAGATGGTGCGGCGCGTCGTCGGCATCCTCATCGAGGTCGGCGCCGGCCGGATGACCCAGGCGCACGTCGCCCGGCTCTTCGTGGAGCGGACCGGCGACCCCGCGCGGCTGACCGTCCCGCCCTCCGGCCTCTTCCTCGAGTCGGTCCGCTACCCCGGCGAGCCCGAGCCGGTCCCTCCACACCCTCTCAGGCCCGCGTTCTGAGCTGCGCGGCCGGAGGGGCGGCCCGCGGCCGCCTCGTTTGACCCCCGGGAACGGACCGTGCTTACATCCCGCCTCATGCGCCGTTACGCCCTCCTCGGGGCCCTCGCCCTCGCCGCCGCCACCCCGCTCGCCGGGAGGGCCGGTGCGCAGGGCATCTCCTTCTCGGAGGGAACCCCGTTCGCCGAGGTGCTGCGCCGCGCGCGCGCCGAGAAGAAGCCCGTCATGCTCGACGCCTACGCGGTCTGGTGCGGGCCGTGCAAGCAGCTCGACCGGACGACCTTCGCCGACGCGACCGTCGGCGCGTGGGCCCGCAAGAACGTCGTCGCCGCGAAGGTCGACGCCGAGAAGGGGGAAGGCCGGATCCTCTCGCAGCGCTACGCCGTCCGCGCGTTCCCGACGATCCTCTTCCTCGACGCGTCGGGGAACGAGCTGGACCGGATTTCCGGCGTCTTCCCACCCGAGGACTTCCTCAAGGCGAGCGAGGCCATCCTCGCCGGGAAGACTCCGATCGCCCAGGCGATCGCCCGCCTCGGCGCCACGTGGGACGACGCACTGGCCGGCAGTGTCGCGGCGCAGCTCGCTCAGCGCAACGATCTCGCGCGGCTCGCGCCGATCGCGCGTCGCGCGGTGGAGGAAGACCCCGCCCTCCTCGAGGCCGGGGCCCGAGAGGCGTTCCTCTACCTCGTCAGCCTCGAGGACGGCACGGGGAAGCTCTCGGCCGAGACGCTCGACCTCGTCGAATCGGTCGCACCCCGCCTCTCCGCGGACCCGCGGGTCGTCATCCTCCGCCTCGCCGCCTCGCGCGAGCAGGCGCGGCGGGGCGACGCGGCCGCGGCCCGCGCCTGGGCGCTCGCCGGGCTGAAGGGCCTCCCCGAGGCTTCGCCCTTCGCGGCCGACCTCTACGACGCCCTCGCGGCCGCGGAGAAGGCCGCGAAGAAGCCCGAGGCCGCCGTCGCGGCGGCACGAAAGTCCGTCGTCCTCGGAGAGAAGTCGGGAGGGGGCTCCTGGGCCCGGGCCTCGCGGCAGGTCGCCCTCGCCGAAGCGCTCGCGTTCGCCGGCCAGACCGACGAGGCGAAGAAGACGCTCGGCGATGCGCTCGGTCCGGCTTCCGGCGACGCGGGCCTTCTCTCGCGCGCGTCCGCCCTGCTCCTCGGCGTGAAGGACGTCCCCGGCGCTCTCGCGTACGCCCGCCGCGCCGTCGAGGTCTCTCAGGGCGGCGACGCGAAGGCGCACGCGGCGCTCGGCGAGGCACTCGCCGCCTCGGGCGACAGGCCGGGGGCGGCCTCGGCGTTCGCGCGGGCCGCCGAGCTCGAGCCCGAGAACCGCGCGTTTCGCCGGCGACTCGACGCGCTGCGCCCGAAGAAGGGCGCCAAGGCCGCCTGAGACGGGCGGCCCCGGCGCGAACGGTCAGGCGGCCGTCGGGCCTTCTGCCGCGGCGTTCGCCGTCACGGCGATCGTCCTCCGCGGCTTTCGCGAGAGAAGGACGAAGAGCGCCGTCGACGCGAGGAGCCTCACGAGGAGGACCGCCGCGGAGAACGCGTGGAGGCGTCCCCACTCCTTCCTCGCCGGGTCCGCCCCGGGGAGCAGCTCGACGAGCGTCGGCAGCCGGTCGCGCAGGGCCATCATCTGCGGGGTGATCACCTCGTGCGAGGCGAACGCCGCCGCCGCGACGACCACCAGGAGCCGGAGCGCGAGCCCCTTCTGGACCTTCGGGAGCGGCTCGACCCGGTCGAGGAGGAGGACGAGGAGGAAGGCGAGAGCCGCCGCCGCGTAGGAAGAGAGGTCGAGGACGTCGAGGAGGGCGCGGTTGACGGCTCCTCCCGCGTGGCGCGAGGGCGATTCCCTTAGGACGGTACCCGCCGTGCCCGCGAAGAAGAGAAGCGCCCCCGTGAACGCCCCGAGGAGGAGCAGCAGCGCGGTCCTGAGCGCCGCGCTCCGCGTGACCCTCTCCAGGCTCATTCCGTCCCGACCCACTCGGGTGTGACCCGTGCGGGGATGGCCCCGCACGCGAACGCGCGGTCGAGGAGGAGGCAGACGGCCTCGCGCCCCTTCTCGCCGTAGTCGCGCGTCCACTCGTTGACGTACATCCCGACGAAACGGTCGGCCTTCTCGCGCGGCAGGCCCCGCGCGAAGCGCATCGCGTCGGTCAGCGCCTCTTCCCGGTGCGCGAGGGAGTACTCGATGGAGCGGCCCAGCGCGCGGGAGACCTTCCCGATCATCACGGTGCCGAGGTCGCGGCGCACCGCGTTGCCGCCGAGCGGCAGAGGGAGCCCCGTCTCCTCCTTCCAGAGGGCGCCGAGATCTCCGAGCAGGCGGAAGCCCTCCTCCTTCCACGTCAGCTGCCCTTCGTGGATGACGACACCCGCGTCGACCTCGCGCGCGACGACCGCCTCGCCGACGCGGTCGAACGGGACCACGACGGGTATCGCCCCCGGCACGCGCATGCGCAGCGCGAGCGCCGCCGTCGTGAGGGCGCCGGGAATGGCGACGCGGCGGCCGTCGAGCGCGGCGAGCGTCGACGGCGCGTCGCCGGCCTCGCGGGCCACGACGCACGGACCGTAGCCGTCGCCGAACGAGGCGCCGTGCGGGAGGAGGACGTACGCGTCGGCGAGATAGGCGTACGCGTGAAACGAGATCGCCGTGATCGCGAGCTCGCGGGAGAGGGCGCGCGCGTTCAGCGTTTCGATGTCGGCGAGCTCGTGACGGAAGACGAGGCCTTCCGTGTCGACGGCCTCGGCGCGCAGGCCGTAGAACATGAACGCGTCGTCGGAGTCGGGAGAGTGGGCCAGGACGAGAGGAGAGACGGAGGCGTTCGTCATCGCGCGCGATGCTACCCGCAAGGCGCGACGCGGCGCGAGGGAAGACCGCCGCGGTGCTCCGCGCGAGACGTTTCCGCCGCGCGCACCCGTCGGCGAAGAAAAATCTCGCGCGTCAAGAAAAAAGTTCTTGCATCCGTTTCGCGTTCCTCTACAATTTCCCTCGGCAAAGAAAAAAACCGATGAAGCGATGGCAGTCACTTCATCGGCCAACGGAAAACCTGGACCCTGGAAACGAGTGACTGACAGGCAGTCGGCAGGTTCGTAGGTCGCGGGCCCCGTCCTTCGAGGGAAGATCAACGTAGCACGCGGTTTTCGAGTCTGTCAATCGAATCTGCCAAGAGGAGGTGACAGACCATGGCAACGAAGAAGGCTGCGAAGAAGGCCGCGAAGAAGGCCGCCAAGAAGCCGGCCGCCAAGAAGGCCAAGAAGTAGGCCTTTCGGTCTATCTCCATCTAATTCAAGGATTTCCGGGATACGGGGGCCACACGGGCCCCCTTTCTTTTTTCCAGGCGGCCGCCGGACGAGCTCCGGCGGCCGTTTTCGTTTTCCACAGGCATTCAACCGGGATTTGCACCTCGGTATAGAAAGACTTTTATACTTCCGCCGTGTCGCTTCCCCACGTCCTCCTGGGGCTCCTCTCGCGCGGTCCGGCGAGCGGATGGGACCTCAAGAACCGGATGGAGAGAGACCTCTCGCTCGGATGGGACGCCGAGCTCACGCAGATCTACCCCGCGCTGCGCCGTCTCCTGCGCGGCGGCTTCGTCACGATGAAGCGCCGCCGTTCGGAGAAGGGGCCGCCGCGCCGCGAGTACCGCGTCACGCCCGCGGGACGCCGCGAGTTTCGCGAGTGGCTCGCCGAGCCGCTCGTCCTTCCCCGCCCGCGCGACGCGTCGCTCGCGCGCCTCGCGTTCCTCGAGCGCCAGCCCCGCGAGCTCCGGACCGCGCGTCTCGTCGAGTACCGCGTCCTCGTCGCCGCGGCGTTGAAGAGGGCGTCGGCGGGCTCGACGGCGGCGCGGCGCCGTTGGCGCGCGCTCCTCGAAGCCGAGCGGGCCTGGGCCGACGCCGAGCGGGCGCTGCTCGAAGCGTCGCCGGAGGAGCCCCAGGCGCCCCGCTGAGGGGAATCAGGCCTGGGTGAGCTGCGAGAAGCGCGCGACGAACTTCTTGCGCCCCGCGCGATCGAAGTAGACCGTCAGCTTCTCCTGGTCGCCAGACCCTTCCACGAGGAGGACGACGCCGACGCCGTACTCCGGGTGCCGCACGCGCCCCCCGCGCCGGAAGCCGGAGGCCGTCGGCGGCGGCGGGGTCCTGCGCATCGTCGGGATCGCGGGCCGCTGCGGCCGTGCCGCCGGGCGCGCGGCGGGGCGCGACGGGGCGACCATTTCCTGCGACTCCCCTTCGTAGTCCGGAAAGAGGCCGCCGCCCCGCTCGGGCGCGCCGAACCGGATCTCTCTTCCGCCGCCCCCCCCGAAGGTCCGGTCCACGACGGCGAGGGCGCGCGCCGGGATCGCGTCGAGGAACGGCGACGGCTCACGGCTCATCCACTCGCCGTGGACCATCCGGCGCAGGACGCGCGAGAGCGTCAGCTTCTCCCGCGCCCGCGTCATACCGACGTAGGCGAGGCGGCGTTCCTCCTCCAGCTCGTCGTCGTCGTCGCGCGAGGAGGCGTGCGGGAGGGAGCCGTTCTCCATCCCCGCGAGGAAGACCTCGTCGAACTCGAGCCCCTTGGCCGCGTGGAGGGTCATCAGGACGATCCCCTTCCTCACGTCGACGTCGTCCGCGTCGGACCGGAGCGTCACGGCGTCCAGGAAACCGGCGAGCGAGCGGTCGCCCTCGTCCTCGTCGCCGGCGCGCTCGTGGTCGCGCGCCGCGGCGAGGAGCTGGTCGAGGTTCTCCCTGCGGGCCTGGTCCTGCGGGTCGTCCGAATCCTCGTAGAGCGCCAGGAGGCCCGTCCCCGTCAGGACCGCGGCCACCGCGGTGCCGGCGCCGATCTCCTCTTTCGCGAAGGTCTCGCGCAGGGAGCCGACGAGGCCCTGGAACTCGACGAGCGCCTTCTTCGCCCGCTCCGTCAGGCCTTCGGGGAGCGAGGAGAGGACGGCGAAGAGGGAGCTCCCCCGCGTGGCGGCCGCGGCCGCGAGCCCCTCGAGGGTCGTCGTGCCGACGCCGCGCGCCGGCACGTTCACGACCCGCCGGAAGGAGACGTCGTCGTCGGGATTCGACAGGAGCCGCAGGTAGGCGAGCGCGTCCTTCACCTCCGCGCGCTCGTAGAAACGGGTCCCGCCCACGAGGAGGTAGGGGAGGCGCGCCCTCACGAGCTCGTCCTCGAAGGGGCGCGACTGCGCGTTCGTCCGGAAGAGGACGGCGACCTCGGCCCCGGGCCTACTCGACTTCAGGCGCGAGATCCGCTCCACGACCTCGCGCGCCTCGTCCCGCTCTTCCGGAAGCACGAGGAGGGTGACCGGCTCGCCTCCCGGCTTCGTCGCTCTCAGCGTCTTGCCGAGGCGGCGCCGGTTCTCGGCGACGACGGCCCCGGCGGCCTCGAGGATCGGCGCGGTGGACCGGTAGTTCCGCTCGAGGCGGATCGTCTTCGCCCCCGGGAAGTCGCGCTCGAACTCGAGGATGTTCGAGACGTCGGCCCCGCGCCAGCGGTAGATCGACTGGTCCTCGTCGCCGACGGCGAAGACGTTCCGGGTCTCTCCCGCCAGGAGACTCACGATCTGGGCCTGCGCCCCGTTCGTGTCCTGGTACTCGTCCACGAGGAGCTGCGTGACGCTCCGGCGGAGAAGGCCGAGGACCTCCGCGTTTCCGGAGAGGAGCTTCGCCGACTTGCCGAGGAGGTCGTCGAAGTCGACGGCATTCGCCTTCCTCAGCTCCTTCTCGTAGGCCGTGTGGAGCTCGGCGAGGCGCGTCCCGACGAAGTCGCCGAAACGCCTCGGGTATTCGTCCCTGGTCCAGCCCGCGTTGCGGGCCCGGGAGATCTTCGACGCGACCGCCTTCGGCGTCAGCGTCTTGTCGGTGATGCCGGCCGCCTTCAGCGCCTGCCGGAAGACGGCGACCTGGTCGTCGGCGTCGAAGACGACGAACCCGCTCGTCAGCCCCGCCTCCGGCGCGAAACGCCGGAGGAGGCGGACCCCGAAGGAGTGGAACGTGCCGACGAAGGAGCGCGGCCGGCGGGACCCGAGCAGGTGCGCGACGCGCTCCTTCATCTCCCCCGCGGCCTTGTTCGTGAAGGTCAGCGCGACGAGCGCCTCCTCGGCGGTGCCGTGGGCCACGAGCCAGGCCATCCGGCGGGTGAGGACGCGCGTCTTGCCCGAGCCGGCGCCGGCGAGGACGAGGAGGGGGCCCGGTCCGGCCGAGACGGCAGCGGCCTGCTCCGGGTTGAGGCCTTCGAGGAGATCGTGATCGCGAGCGTTCAACAAGGGAGGCGGAGGCTCTCCGGGGGGCGCCTCGCCCCCCGGCCCCCGCTCCGGGGGCGACATGCCGGACCCTACTCGACCGTGACCGACTTGGCGAGGTTCCGCGGCTGGTCGACGTCGCACCCCCGCCGCCGCGCCACGTGGTACGCGAGGAGCTGGAGCGGGACGACCGAGACGATGGGCTGGAGGGCCGGGTGGACGAGCGGCACCTCGAGCAGCTCGTCGGCGAACGTCGAGACGTCCTCGTCGCCCGGCGAGACGAGGGCGATGAGCCTCCCCTCGCGCGCCTTCACTTCCCTGAGGTTCGAGGCGACCTTGTCGTAGAGGGCGTCCTTCGGCGCGAGGGCGACGACCGGGAGCTCCCCGTCGATGAGCGCGATGGGGCCGTGCTTCATCTCGCCCGCCGGGTACCCCTCGGCGTGGATGTAGGAGATCTCCTTCAGCTTGAGCGCCCCTTCGAGGGCGACCGGGTAGTGCGCCCCGCGGCCGAGGAAGAGGACGTCGCGCGCGTGGGCGAGGGAACGGGAGAGCTTCTCGATCCTCGGCTCGAGGGCGAGCGCCTGCCCGAGCGCGACGGGGAGGTGGGCGAGGCCCGCGAGGAACGGGTCTCCCGGCTCGAGGCCCCCGAGGCCGCGCGCCTCCCTCGCGTAGAAGGCGAGGAGGGCGAGGGCGACGAGCTGCGTCGTGAACGCCTTCGTCGACGCCACGCCGATCTCGGGCCCGGCGTGCGTGGCGAGGACGCCGTCGACGAGGCGGGCGATCGCCGAGCCGGGGACGTTCACGACGCCCACGGTCGGCGCGCCCGCGCGCTTCGCGTCGGTGAGCGCCGCGACGGTGTCGGCCGTCTCGCCCGACTGCGAGATCCCGACGACGAGAGTCCGCGGCGAGACCAGGCTCCGCCGGTAGCGGAACTCGGAGGAGTAGTCGACCTCCACCGGGATGCGGGCGACCTCCTCGAGGAGGAACTTGCCGACGAGCCCTGCGTGCCAGCTCGTGCCGCAGGCGACGATCACGATCCGGTCGACCCCCGCGAGGAGCTTCGGGGAGACCCCCATCGCGTCTTCGCTGAAGCGCCCCGTCTCCAGCGAGAGCTTGTGCCCGACCGTCTCGACGACGACCGTCGGCTGCTCGGCGATCTCCTTGGCCATGAAGTGGGGATAGCCCCCCTTCTCGGCCGCGACGGCGTCCCACGGGACGCGCCGCGACGGGCGGCTCCGCGGGACCCCGTCGAGACCGCTCACCTCGACGGTCGTCGCCGTCATCCTGACGAAGTCGCCGTCCTCGAGGAAGACGAGGTCGCGCGTGTGCGTCAGGAGCGCCGTCGCGTCGGACGCGACGAAGTTCTCCCCCTCGCCGAGCCCGAGGACGATCGGAGGCCCGTTCTTGGCGACGTAGAGGACGCCCGGCTCGTCGGCCGAGAGGATGACGACGGCGTACATGCCCGTCATTCCCGCAAGGACCGTCCGGACCACCTCGGCGAAGGGCGTGCCGGGACCGTCCGCGCGCGCGGCGCCGATCGCCTGCGCGATGACCTCGGAGTCCGTCTCCGACGTGAAGGGAATGCCCCGGGCCAGGAGCGCCCTCTTGAGCGGAAGGAAGTTCTCGATGATGCCGTTGTGGATGACGACGACCCGGCCCGAGGCGTCGCGGTGCGGGTGGGCGTTCTCCTCGGAGGGACGTCCGTGGGTCGCCCAGCGCGTGTGGCCGATGCCGGTGTGCCCGGCGAGCGACCCCGCCTCGAGGCGCGAGGTGAGGTTGCCGAGCTTGCCCTCGCTGCGCATCACCCGGACGAGACCGTCGTCGCCCAGGGCGGCGATGCCGGCCGAGTCGTAGCCGCGGTACTCGAGGCGCCGGAGGCCGTCCACGAGGATCGGCGTCGCCTCCCGCGGACCGACGTAACCGACGATGCCGCACATGGCCTATCCCCTCTTCGCCTTCTCCGCGAGCTTGCGCTCCCGGTACCGCGTCCCGGCCCCCTCGACCGTCTTCTGCGCAACCCGGGAGGTGGCGAGGGCCCCCGCCGGGACGTCCTTCGTGATCGTGCTCCCGGCGCCGATGAGCGCGCCGTCGCCGATCGTCACCGGGGCGACGAGCTGCACGTCGGAGCCGACGAAGACGCCGGCCCCGATGCCGGTGTGGTGCTTGCCGAAGCCGTCGTAGTTGCAGGTGATGACACCCGCGCCGACGTTCGTCCCCTCGCCGACCGAGCAGTCGCCGAGGTAGGTGAGGTGGTTCGCCTTGGCACCGCGCGCCAGGCGTGCCTTCTTGGTCTCGACGAAGTTCCCGACGTGGACCTCGGGCCCCAGGTCGGTCCCCTCGCGGAGCCTCGCGAACGGCCCGACGACGGCCCTGTCGCCGACGACGGCCTTCTCGATGACGCAGTAGGGGCGCACGGTGACGTTGGCGCCGATCGCCGAGGCGGCGACGACGCTCCCCTGCCCGATCCGCGTGCCGGCTCCGACCGTCGTGGCCCCGGTGATCGTGACGAACGGCTCGACGACCGCGTCGGGCCCGAACGTCACCCCCTCGTCGAGCGTGATCGTCTCCGGACGGATCAGCGTCGCGCCCGCGGCCATCGCGAGGCGGGCCGCGCGCCGTCTCAGGAGCGCGTCGACCTCCGCGAGCTCGGCGCGCGAGTTGACGCCGAGGACCTCGTTCGGGTCGTCGACCGGGATCGCCACGACGCCGAGCCCCTCCTCGACCGCGAGGCCGAGGACGTCGGTGAGGTAGAACTCCCCCTGCGCGTTGTCGTCGGTCAGGCGCGGCAGCTCGCGCTCGAGGACGGACCGCTCGAAAGCGTAGATGCCCGAGTTGATCTCTCCGAGCGCCCGTTCCGCCGGCGTCGCGTCTTTCGCCTCGACGATGCGCGCGAAGCGGCCGTCTCCGTCACGCACGACGCGGCCGTAGGAGCCCGCGTCGCCGAGGCGCGCCGTAAGGACCGCGATTCCCGCTCCGCCGTCGGCGTCGAGGGCCCGCTCGAGCCGGCCGAGCGCGACGGCCGAGAGGAGCGGGACGTCTCCGGCAAGGACGACGACGCGCGCGGCGCCGCCGAGCGCCGGGAGCGCGGCGCGGACGGCGTCGCCCGTCCCGCGCGGCGGGTCCTGGACGACGACGACGGCGTCCGGAGCGGTTCGCGCGAGGTGCGGGATCAGCTCCTCGCGGCCGGCGCCCACGACGACGACGAGGCGCGACCCGGGACGCCCGCCGAGGAACGTGCGCGCCACGGCGACGACGTGGTCGATGAGCGGCCGGCCCGCGGCCTCGTGGAGCACCTTCGGCCGGGCGGACTTCATCCTCACCCCCCGCCCCGCGGCCAGGAGGACGACGGTCACCGGGCCGGGCACGGGTCAACTCCTCCCGACGAGGGCCTCGAAGTGAGGCTCGGAGCGGAGCGAGGCGAGGTCCGCCTCGAGACGCGCCTGGATCCGGTTCTGGGCCGACGCCTCGATCGCGGCACGCAGCCGCTCGACCGCCTCGGCGGGCCGCCCGTTCAACGCGAGGCAGCACGCGGCGAGGTAGGCGAGGCGCCCGTCGGGGTCCGCGTGCCCGTTCGCCGAATGGAGGAGCTCGAGCGCCTTCAGGCAGTTCCCACGGTTCTTCTCGAAGACGGCGGCGTGGTAGATCTCGACCGGCTCGCGCAGGGGTTTCTCCCGGTCGCGCTTCCCGTTTCCGGCCACCGCGAGGTACGTACGGGCGCGGTCGATGAGCTCGTGCTCGTCCGGGTGGAGCGCGAGGACCTCGGCGAAGCAGCGGGCCGCCGGGTCCATCTCCCTCTTGTGGAGGTGCTCCATTCCCTTCTCGAAGAGCTTGCGCGCGTGGGAGAGGTCCCGGGCCGCCTCGCGGTGCGTCGCCGGCGCCTTTCGCGCCGCCCCGGCCGTCTCCGCCTGCATCTCGCGCGCCGCCTTTTCGACTTCCACGAGCGGGATCCCGAGCGCGCGGGAGGCGCTCTGAAGATCCATCCTCCCCAAGTTGGCGCGCAACCAGCGGATTTCGTCCTGCGTCCAGTGCCTGTTCATCCCTTGTCCTCCGGGCACGCCATCGAGCGGCGTATTCTCGTCACGCTCCGTACGCAGGTCAAGGCGTGCCAACCCGCCGCACGTCGCGGATCGTAGAGAGGACGTGACGAAGCGCACAGGCTGGGAGGCGATCGTCGTCGGCGGCGGCGTCGGAGGACTCGTCGCCGCGGGCCTCCTCGCCCGTTCCGGCCGGAAGGTCCTCCTCCTCGAGGCGCACGCGACGCCGGGCGGCTGCGCCGGGTACTACGAGGCCGGCGGCTTCACTTTCGACGCGGGCGCCACGACGCTCATCGGCTTCGACGCCGGTGACCCGCTCGCGACGGTCGCCGGGGCCCTCGGGATCCGGCTGGGTGAGGAACTCTCGCTCGAGCCCGCCGAGGGCGTCGACGTCCGCCTCCCGGGCGTCTCGTTCTTCTACGGGCGCGATCTTCCCGCCTGGGAGGAATCCAGCGCCCGGCTCTTTCCGGGCGCATCCTCTTTCTTTCGTCGGCTCCGGAAGGACGCGTCCCTCCTCTGGGAGACGAGCCGGAGCTGGCCGGTCCTCCCGCTCCTCTCCCCGCGCGACGCCCTGCGCGACCTCCGCCTCCTCTCCCCGCGCCTCCTGCCGCTCCTGCCGTCGTTCGGGATGACCGTCTCGGACGTCCTCGTCCGGGAACGCGCGCCCCACGAGCCCGCGCTGCGCGCCTTCCTCGACCTCGCCCTCCTCATCACCGTCCAGTCCCCCGCCTCCGACGCCCCGTGGTGGAACGGCGCCCTCGGGCTGGATCTCTTCCGCCGGGGCGTCTCGCGTGCCCGCGGCGGAATGCGCGCGCTCGCCGTCGCTCTCGCGTCCGCCGTCGAGCGCGCCGGGGGCGAGATCCGGACCCGGACGCTCGTCACACACCTCACCCCGGCCTCCGGCGGGTGGACCGTGAAGACGGCCTCGGGCGAGGAGCTCGCGGCTCGAACGGTCCTGCCGAACCTCCCGGTCCGGGACGTGGCGCGGCTCCTCGATCCGGGAGCGGCCCCGTTCCACCGCGCCGAGAGCGAGCGCACCCGGCTCGGCGACGGGTGGGGCGCGCTCGTCCTGAACCTCGGTCTCTCGCGCGTCGTGAACGACGACCCGCGCCGCCTGCACCGCCTCGTCGCGACGCGGCTCGACGGACACCCCGGCGACCCGGCGTCGCTCTTCCTCTCCTTCTCGCCTCCGGGCGACCCCGTCGCGCCGCCGGGAGGTCAGACGCTCTCGGTCTCGACGCACGTCGCATCGTCCGCGTGGGCGCCGCTGCGGGGCGAGGAGTACCGACGAAAGAAGGAGGGGGCTCGCCTCCTCCTTCGCGAGGCGCTCGAACGCGAGGTGCCGGGTCTCTCCTCGGCGGTCGCATACGAAGACCTGGGGACGCCGCGGACCTTCCAGCGCTACACGCGGCGGAGCGGAGGAAGCGTCGGGGGCGTCCGGATGACGAAAGGAAATTTCGGCCTGCGCGCCCTCGACCCGACGCTCGGCGCAGAGGGGCTCCACATCGTCGGCGACACCGCGTTTCCGGGTCAGGGGACGCTCGCCGTCGCGATGTCGGCCGCGCTCGCGGCCGAGCGGCTCGGCGCGGTGCGGCTGGGGCGGGACGGGTCGCTGAGGGTCCTCGCGGGTGGAACGCGGTAGGCTCGCCCCGGTGTACGCCCGCCCCGTCTTCTGCACCCAGTGCGGCCAGCGGCTCGAGGAGCGCCACGTGGGGGCGCACCACGAGAGGACGGTCCCCGTCTGCGCGTCGTGCGGCGCAGTCCACTGGATCGACCCGAAGGTCGCGGCGGGCTGTCTCATCGTCCGCGACGAAACGGTCCTCCTCGTCCGGCGCTCCATCGAGCCCGGCTACGGCAAGTGGGTCTTCCCCGGCGGCCACGTCGACCGGGGAGAGACGCTCGAGGCCGCGGCCCTGCGCGAGACGCGCGAGGAATGCGGCGCCATCGCCCGGGTCGACGGGCTCCTCGGCGTCTATTCGTATCCGGGCCGCCCCGTCATCGTCGCCGCCTACCGCGCGACCCTCCTGCCGGAAAGCCCCGAGCCGTATCCGGCCGACGAGACGCTCGAGGTCGGATGGTTCACTCCCGGGGAGATCGGCGGTCTCGAGCTCGCGTTTCGCTCGACCGCGGACGCCCTCGCCGCTCTCCTCGGCCGCCCCTTCCGGAGACCGCCGCTGGAGACCTGACCCGGCGGGCACTACCCGAGACGCACGAGGACCCCGGGGTCGGCGAGGGCGATCGCGACGGCCGCGTCGTTTCCCGCCTGGACGTGGAGCGTCGCCGTCGGATCCGCGACCATGGCGACCTGGCCGGCCCACACGTCGCGCCCCTCGTCGCCGTCGAAGAGCGTCAGCTTTCCGGTGAAGACCGCGACACTCCGGAGCCCGACGACGGCCCAGCGAGCCGCCGGGGGCGGACCGAGGCGAAGGACGGCGTGCGACGCCGTCCTCGCGAGGAGCCTCGCGCCGGTGATGCCCGGTACGCCGTGCCCGATGAGCGCGTCGCGCGGGATGCAGAGGGGCGCCCCCGGTACGCCCGGGACCGCGCCTTCCACGAGCACGGCCGTCCCGTGCGGCAGGTCGATGGAGCCGCCGGGCGACACGACGACGTCGCCGCGCGCGTCTCCCGAGAGGACGACCGCCGCCCACGAGAGCTCGCCATCGAAGGGCGCGGCCGCCGGCCCGAGCCTCGACGGGCCCGGCCTCGCGGGGGACCTCTCGATCGCCGCGACCGCCGACGCGGCGTGGACCGTCACTCCCGGACGGTTCGGCGTCGGCGGCGGGGGCGGTTCGGGGCCGAGGCGCCCGTCCGGGGCCGAGCCGGCCCGCGCGACGTCTCCGCCGGGCGGAGCTTCCTGGGCGTGCCGCCCGAAGAGCCGCTTCCACATGCGCGGAGTCTAAGAGCATCGGGGAATCCCGAATGAACGGCGCCCCGGGTTCGATATCGTGCGGCGAGGAAGCTCCTCTTGCCGCTCGCACGCCATTCCCTCCTGCGCACCTGGGTCCTCTCACTGGCGCTGCTGCAGGCGACGGCGGGTCTCGCGGCCGAAGAGGGGGACCGCCCGCCCCGCCGCCGCGACCTCCCGCGCGCGCGGGCCGAGTGGACGGCGATGTTCCGCCGCGACACCGAGGGCGCCGTCTCGGCGGGCCGCCGACTGCGGGCGCTCCGGCAGGCGTGCGAGGTGCCTGCGGATCCTCTTCTCGCGCGTCCCCCTGCCGGCGGCTTCACCCGCTCCGACGCGGGACCCACGGCGCGGGCCCTCGGGGACGGCCTCGCGTGGCGGCCGCTCGGGCCCTGGGGGGCGAGCTCCGGAACGTCGTGGGGCAGGGTCGCCGGCCGGATCACCGCGCTCGCCGTCCACCCTTCGAACGCCGACGTCGTCTTCGTCGGCGCCGCCACCGGAGGCATCTGGAAGTCGTCCGACGGCGGGCGCAGCTTTCGTCCCGTCTCCGACACCGCACCGTCGCTCGCCACGAGCGCGATCGTCTTCTCCCCGGCGAACGCCGAGGTCCTCTACGCGGCGACGGGTGAAGCCGACAGCGCCTACCTCGAGGGCAATCCCGCGTCCTCGCTCGGGACCTACCTCGGCGCGGGGCTCCTCCGGAGCGTCGACGGCGGCGAGACGTGGAGCCGCGTCGACGTCGACCTGCCCGAGAACGCGGTCGTCTCGCGCGTCCTCGTGAACCCGCGCGACCCGCAGCGGGTCCTCGTCGCCGTCTACATCTTCCACGACGTCGCCGCCGGCCGGTCGCGTCCCGGCGGCACGTATCTCTCGACGGACGGCGGCGTGAGGTTCACCCGCACGTTCGCCCACGCGGCGTCCGACCTCGTGCAGGACCCGTCCTCCCCGGACGGTGTCTTCGCCGCATTCGGCATCGACGGCGGCTGCGCCTCCTGTGCCGCGCCGGGCGGCGTCTGGCGCTCGGCCGACTTCGGCCTCACCTGGTCGCCCTCCCTCACGCGCGACGCACCCGGCGCGCCGATCCCCGTGCAGCCGGGGCAGGTGAAGCTGACGATCTCGGCCACGGTCCCGCCGGTCCTCTACGCCTCCGTCCTCGACGGAGACGACGCGCACGCCGCCGGAGGCGTCTTCCGCTCCGCCGACGGGGGCGGCACGTGGGAGAAGAGGACCGTTCACCCGCAGATGTGCCCGAAGGACGGCTTCAACCAGTGCGGCTACGACCACGCGATCCTCGTCCACCCCACGACGCCCGACCTCCTCTACCTCGGGACCGTCAGCCTCTACGTGTCCAGGGACGGCGCGGCAACGTGGGACGCGCTCGTCGAGGTCTACGCTCCCGGCGCCTCCATCCACCCCGACCAGCACGCGCTCGCCATCCCCGCCTCCGCTCCCGGCACCCTCTGGGTCGGCAACGACGGCGGCCTTTACCGGACGACCGACGGCGGCGCGAGGTTCGAAGGCTTCAACCACGCGCTGGGCCTGATCCAGTTCAACGGCGTCGCCTTCCATCCCTCGATACCGGAGTTCCTGATGGGTGGGACGCAGGACAACGGGAACCTCAGAACCCTCGACGGGCTTTCCTGGACCGACCGGACCGGTGGCGACGGCGGGTTCGTCCTCGTGCGGCAGGACGCCCCCGCAGAGGTCCTGGCGGCCCACTACTACGCCTACCTGAACCACTCGACGACGACCGGCGCGGTCTTCCGCGACGTCACGCCGAGCCCCACGCTCATGCTGGAGGACGGCAGTCCCGCCGAGCCGATGGCGTTCTACCCGCCCGCCGTCGCCGCGCCGGCGGCCCCCGGGACCGTCTTCCTCGGGGCGCAACGCCTCTGGGCGAACGGCGCGTTCGGCGCGGACCCGACCGCGTGGGCACCCCGTTCGACGGAGATGGCCGTCGCCAGCGGGGTCATCACGGCCGTCGACGTCGTCGGCGACGGGAGCGGCCCCGTCTGGGTCGGCGGCTCCCGCGGAGACGTTCTCTTCTCGACGGACGGCGGGGCGACGTGGGCGCGGAGGACCGCCGGCCTGCCCGCGGCGGTCGTCACCGACGTCCGTGCCGTGTCCGGGGACGGCCGCTCTGCGTACGTCGCCTTCGGCGGCTACCTGGGCGCTCCCTCGCGACACGTCTTCGTGACGACGGACGCCGGGCTCAGCTGGACGAACGTCTCGGGCGAGATCCCCGACGTCCCGGTGACGGCCCTCGTCCCGGCGCCAGATGACCCGCGCGAGCTCTTCGCGGCGACCGACGTCGGCGTCTTCCGCTCCACGAACGGCGGCGCCTCCTGGAGCTCCTTCAGCGCCGGCCTCCCGAACACCACCGTCTCCTCGCTCGCCTTCCGTCCCGGCACCCGCGATCTCGTCGCCGCGACGTACGGCCGGGGCATGTGGACGATCGCGATCCCGCCACCCGGAGGGGACGGACCACCGGTCGCCGCGTTCGGCGTCCGCCCCGCGTTGCCCGCGCCGGGCCAGAGCGTGGCCTTCTCCGACCTCTCCTCGGGAGAGCCGTCGTCGTGGCTCTGGTCGTTCGGAGACGGCGGGACCTCGACGGAGAGGAGCCCCCGCCACGTCTTCGAGAGCGCCGGGACGTTTCCCGTGACGCTCACCGCGACGAACGCGGCGGGGGCCTCCTCGACGACGCGGAGCGTGGTGGTGACGCCCGGCGCCGCACACCCGGTCACGCTCCAGGTGCCGGTCGTCCTCGACGTCTTCGGCGTCCCGCCGACGCACTACACCTCGGACCTCATCGTCGTGAACCGGGGCGCGGCCCCGACGCGCCTCACGTTCCGCTACCTCCCCGCGCCGGGGACGCCCGGTGCCGGGGGCCCGCGCGTCGGCGAGTCGCTCGAGGCCGGGCAGTCCCTGCGCGTCGACGATGTCGTCGCGTGGCTGCGCGAGAACGGCATCCCGCTCCCGGCGAGCGGCCCGGCGAGCGTGGGGACGCTGCGCGTCACGTTCGAGGACGTGGAGGACGCCTCCCTCGCCTGGGCCGGGTCGCGCACCGCCACGCCGAACCCGAACGCGACCGTCGGAGGGAGCTATGGCCTCTTTCTCCCGGCCGTCGCGGGGAGCGACGCCCCGGCGGAGGAGGCCGTCGTCGTCGGGCTGAGGGAGGACGCCACCGCGCGCTCGAACCTCGCCCTCGTCGACGTCCCGCCGTCCGAATCCGCCCCGGGCTCCCCCGCGCGTCTCTCGGTCCAGCCCTTCGACGGAGACACGGGCCTGGCCGCGGGCGCGCCGCTCGACGTCGCTCTGGCTCCCGGCGAGTGGCGCCAGCTCGACCGTGTCCTGTCCCGCGTCGCCACCCAGGGCTGGGCGCGCATCACGAGGACCGGCGGGACGAACCGCTTCCTCGCGTACGGGGTCCGCAACGACGGTTCCGGCAGCGGCGCGGGCACGTCGGACGGAAGCCCCCTTCCGGCCGGGACGACGGACGGGCTCGTGCCGATCGTCCTCCGGGCCACCGCCGGCGCGACGACCTTCACGACGCAGCTCGTCCTCGCGAACCCGACTTCGGCGGCCGTCACGGCGACGGTTTCGTACACGCCTTCGACGCTCCTGGGCGGTGGCGCCTCCGGCGGCGGCACCGTGCCGCTCGGCCCCGGCCGGCAGGTCGAGATCCCCGACGTGATGACGTGGCTGGCGGGCGCGTTCGGCGTCGACGTCCCCGCGGCCCCCGCGAGCGCGGGCGGAACGCTCCTCGTCCGCGGCGCCGTCGCGCTGGCCCGCACCTCGAACCCGAATCCCGACCCGGCCGTCGGCGGCTCGTTCGGGCTCTCCTACCCCGCCCTCGGTGCGGCGGCGCGGGCGCGGACCCTGTGCTGGGTCCTGGGCCTCGAGCAGGACGACGCGACGCGCGCCAACCTCGCGATCGCCGACGCCCGCACGGGGGACCCCCGGGAGGTCGCCTACGTCGTGGAGATCTTCCCCGACGCTTCGCCGGGTGCCGCTCCGGCACTCGCGAGAAGGGTCGTCCTCGCCGGAGGCGGGTGGACGCAGCTCTCGGGAATCCTCCTCGAAGCGGGTCTCGCGCACGGCCACGCCCGCATCCGCGTCGAGTCCGGGAGCTCCGATTTCGCCGCCTACGGGGTCCTGAACGACGGCGCGGCCCCCGGGAGCCGGACCTCCGACGGGAGCTACATTCCGATGACCGGCCTCCGCTGAGGTCGTTCCTGCCAATCCCGGGCGAGAAGAACGGCACGGCTTTCGCTAGAATGCCCCGTTGGTGGCTCCGGCCACCACCGGAGGTAGAGATGAACCAGAAGAAGATCCTTTCGGCCGGACTGATCGCGATTCTCTTCGCCGTCAGCGGGCTGGCCCTCGCGGGCCCCCAGGCCCGGATCGTGGGGAAGGTCACGGACGGCAAGGGCGCGCCGCTCGAGGGCGTCACCGTGTCGATCACCACGGAGATGCTCGGCAAGTTCAAGGTCGTCCTGACGACCGACAAGGAAGGGAAGTGGGGAACGATCCTCAACGACTCGACCTTCACGTACGACTACCTCTTCGAGAAGAAGGGGTACCTCAGCGTCAGCAAGATGAAGTTCAAGGTCCCCATCGCCTCGACGGGCGAGCTCGACATCGAGCTCCTGACGCAGGACCAGGCGGTCCAGAAGGGCGTCGTCAAGGAGGTCGTCGACCCGTACACGCTGGCCTTCAACGGCGCCGTCGAGAAGTTCCAGGCGGGCGACCTGGACGGCGCGATCGAGGGAGCGAAGAAGGCCATCGAGCTCGGCCCCGCGAAGTCCGGCGCCTACGACATGGCGACGAAGGTCGCCACCGCCAAGAAGGACTGGGACCTCGTCATCCTGTGGGGCGAGAAGGCGCTTTCGCTCGAGGCCGACAACGCTTCGATGTACGGACCCCTGATGGAGGCCTACAAGGCGAAGGGCGACAAGGTGAAGGCGGCCGAGTACGAGAAGATGTTCGTCTCCGCCAACCCCGACAAGCCCGAGATCCTCTACAACCAGGCCGTCGACCTCTACAACAAGGGGAAGTTCAAGGAAGCCGAGCCGATCCTCAGGAAGATCCTCGAGGGGGCGCCCGAGTACGCCAACGCCCACTTCCTCCTCGGCATGTCGTGCGTGAACCTCAACAAGATCCCCGACATGACCAAGCACCTCGGGGAGTACCTCCGGCTCGAGCCGAACGGCAAGGAAGCCGCCACGGCCAAGGAGATGATCGAGGCCTTCAAGTGACGCCGGGCGGCGCGTCCGCGGCTCTGGGCTCCCCCTCGCGCCTGGAGAGCCGCGCGTGACGGCGTCGCCCCTCGCCATCGGCGTCGCCGGAGGAACGGGCTCCGGCAAGACGACCGTCGCCAACGCGATCCGCAACCGCGTGGGAGAGGACCGCATCGCGATCCTCTCCCACGACTGGTACTACCGCGACTGGATCGACCTCCCGAAGGACATGCTCGACCAGAAGAACTTCGACCACCCGGACTCGCTCGAGACCGACCTCCTGGTGAGGCATCTCAAGGCGCTGAAGGGCGGTGCGGCCGTCGAGGTCCCCGTCTACGACTTCAAGACCCACCGGCGCGCCCCCGAGACGCGCCGGATGGAGCCCCGCAAGGTCGTCCTCGTCGACGGCATCCTCATCTACGCCGAGCCGGAGCTGCGGAAGCTCTTCGACGTGAAGATCTTCGTCGACACCGACGCCGACGTCCGCCTCATCCGCCGCATCCGGCGCGACATCGCCGAGCGGGGACGGACGCTGGAGAGCGTCGCGGCGCAGTACGAGTCGACCGTCCGGCCGATGCACCTCGAGTTCGTCGAGCCGTCCAAGCGCTACGCAGACCTCATCATCCCGGAAGGGGGCGAGAACGCCGTCGCCCTCGAGTTCCTCTTCGCGCGCCTCGAGAAGATCCTCGCCTGAGCGGGCCTCTCGCGGACCGATAATCCGGTGCACGTCGTTCCGCCCCGGGGGCGGTGGAGGCTGGCATGTCGATCGTCGTTCGCTTCGTCTCCGGTTCCCTCTCGGACCGCGAGTTCTCCTTCCCGAAGGATCTCGTGAGAATCGGCGACGCCGAGGGCGTCGACCTCAGGATCGACCCGTCGCAGCCGTCCGACGGCGGGGCGCGCGGCCGCGTGATCGAGATCTCCGAAGAGGGCGGCGGCCTGCGCGTCCGGTCGGCCGGCGACCGGGAGCTGTCGGCCCAGGGCGAGATCCCGCTCGACCACCTCGTGGCCGACGGCGGCGAGGTCCGCTTCGGCGCGTGGGGGCCGGTCTTCACGGTCCGCCACTTCGCGTCGGAGGCCACCCGGACCGCGCCGGTTGCCGTTTTCGACGACAGCGCTTCCCGGCGTCCCGACGACTCCGCCTCCCGGCGGCGGGTCGAGGACACCGCCTCGAGAAAGGGCCGGAGCGTCCTGACCGCCTCCGGTGAAAAGCCCGTCGGCCCGAAGACGGTCATGATCATGATCCAGGACGCCCTCTCGAAAGCCCGGGAGCAGGGAGATGCCGGGTTCGTCGAGAAGGGGACCGTCTTCGTCCGCGAGATCGTCGCCGACACGATCCAGAGCGCGACCCGTTCGCTGAAGATCGGCCTCGTCCTGACCGCAGCGGCCCTGGTCGTCCTCGCGTTCGCCCTCGGCTTCAACGTCTGGAAGACCCGGCAGACCGTCGACAGGGTGACCCGCGCCGCCGACGAGAGCGTCCAGGGCGTGAGGAAGGAGCTCGGGACGCGGGTCGAAGAGATGCAGAAGGAGCGCGACGCCCTCGCCGTGGAATCGGCCGAGGTGGCCCGGAAGATCGGAGAGCTCGAGAAGACCGCCGGCGCGAGCCAGCAGGCCGTCAGCGAGCTGCGCGGCCGACTCTCCGACGCCGACACGCGCCGGAGGGACCTCGAGGGGCGGATGCAGCGGGCCCTGACCGCTCTCGAGGCCGACAAGGCGGCGCTCCAGCGGCAGCTCGAGCAGATGGAGAAGGACCGGGCCGCCGACCGGGCGCGCCAGCAGGAAGAGATGGAGAAGCTCCGGCGCGAATCCGCCGCGCCGCCCGCCGAGCCGGTCGTCCCGGCGCCGACGCCCGTTCCGGTACCCCGCTGAACCGGGAGGAGGGAGTCCGGCACCCGCCGGACCCCCTCTTCCTCTGAGAAGATGCCCGTCGTGATCGTCCGGCCGCACCTCGTTCCGGGCTACACCATCGTCGAACGGCTCGCGACGGGCGGCCTCTCCGGGGTCTTCCGTGCCCTGCGGGATGACGATGGCCTCGAGGTCGCGCTCAAGGTGACGAGCCTCGCCGACCTCGACCCCGAGTTCCGGCCGCAGGAGCGGTTCGAGAGGGAGGCCGACCTTCTCGCCCGTCTCTCGCACACCGCGCTTCCGAAGCTCCACGACTGGGGCGTCACGCTGGAGGGCTACGGCTGGCTCGCGCTCGAGCTGGTGAGGGGCGTGCCCCTCTCGCACTTTGCCCTCCGCCCCGCCTGGGAGCTGGTCCCGATCCTGATCCCGGTCGCCGAGGCGCTCGCGGCGGTGGCGCGGGCCGGGATCGTCCACCGCGACGTCGCCCCCGACAACGTCCTCGTCGCGGTCGAGGACGGGCGCTTCGCCCCGAAGCTCATCGACTTCGGGGTCGCCAAGGACCTCTTCGCCTCCGACTCCGCCGGCCTGACGCAGCACGGGGCCTTCCTCGGCAAGCTCGTCTACGCCCCGCCCGAGCAGCTGCTCGGGCTCCCGAAGGGTCAGACCCTCGACTTCCGGGCCGACGTCTACTCCTTCGGCCTCACCGTCTGGGAGCTCTTCACCGGCAGGCCCGCCGTCGCGGCGCCCTCGCTCCCGGAGATCGTCAACGCCCACCTCGCCCACGCGTGGCCGAAGCTCTCCCTTCCGCCCGCGCGCGGCGGGCCGGCGCCGGGCCTCGTCGACCTCGTCGAGAGGATGACCGCCCGCCGGCGCGAGGACCGGCCCTCCTCCTGGGAAGAGGTCGTCGCCGGCCTCTGGCAGGCGATGGACGAGGTCCGTCCGGTCGCCCGGGAGCTGGAGGAGAAGCGGGCCGAGCTCTCCCCATTCGGGGACGTACCGCCCCCGGAGGCGATCCACCACACGAACGGCGACGACGCTCCGTTCCCCCAGGCCGAGGCGACGCGGACCCACGTGCCGCAACCCGGCATGGGGCCGTCGCTCGAGCCGACGGCGCGCCTCCTCTCGCGGGAGCTCCTCTTCGGGCGCATCGTCCTCCTCTTCGGCATCGCGGCGTTCGTGGGGGCGCTCGCCTTCGCCGTCAACGTCATCGTCTCGGCGCCGGAGGCGCCCGCGGGAGGGATCGGCACGAAGGGCGCGCCCGCTCCCCCGCTCTCCGCGGCCGGCCCCGGTCGACGCGCTCTCTCCGGCCGGCCCGGTCTTCTCCTCGTCGCGCTCGTCCCCGACGGGGTCCTCGAGGAGGTCACGAGCGTCTCCGGGCGCCGCGTCGCCGGCCCCCTGCCGCTCCCCGCCCAGCTCCCGCTCCCCCCGGGGCCGTACAAGGCCATCCTCAGCAGCGCATCGAGCGGCTGCGCCGTGACGGTGGCCTTCGAGGTCCGCGCCGGCCAGACCACACGCGTCCTCGAGACCTGCCTCGACACAGAGTGAGGCGGGCTACCGGAGCAGCGCCGCGAGATCGTCGGCGTGCCCGGCCCTCAGGCGCGCCTCGGCCTCGGTGATCGCCCCCGCCTTCACGAGCCGGGCGAGGGAGTCTTCCATCGTCATCATCCCGAAGCGGCGCCCGAGCGTCAGCTCCGTGTGGAGCTGGTGGAAGGTCCCCCGGCGGATGTGCGCCCGCACGGAGTCGGTCGCGACGAGGACCTCCGTCGCCACGACGCGCCCCGTCCCGTCGGCGCGCGGGACGAGCTGCTGGCAGACGACGGCCGAGAGGGCGAGAGAGAGCTGCTGCCGCACGGTCGCCTGCTGCTCGGCGGGGAAGATGTCCGTGATCCGGTTCACGGTCTGCGGGACGTCGTTCGTGTGGAGCGTCGCGAGGACGAGGTGCCCCGTCTCGGCGGCCGTCAGCGCCGCCCGCGTCGTCTCGAGGTCGCGCATCTCGCCCACGAGGATCACGTCGGGGTCCTGTCTCAGCGCGGCGACGAGCGCCGCGGCGAAGCTCGGGGCGTCGACCCCGACCTCCACCTGCTCGACGATCGACGTCCCGTGCGCGTGCTCGTATTCGACGGGGTCCTCGATCGTCACGACGTGCCGCCGCGAGGTCCGGTTGATCCGGTCGAGGAGGGCGGCGAGGGTCGTGGTCTTTCCGGATCCGGTCGCGCCCGTGACGAGGACGAGACCGCGCGCCGCCTTCGTCAGGTCGTAGAGCGACTCGGGGAGGCCGAGGTCCGAGAGGGCGGCGATCCTCTTCGGCAGGACGCGGATCGCGGCCGCCGTTCCCCCGCGGGTCCGGTGGAGATTCACCCGGAAGCGGCCGAGCGCGCCGACCCGCAGGGAGAGGTCGACCGCCCCGCCTTCCGCGAAGCGGCGACGGCGGTCGGCCGAGAGCGACGGGGAGAGGAGGTCGAACGCGTCGGACGTGCCGAGCGGCTCGCCGCCCGCCGCGGCCACCGGCTCCAGGGCGCCGTGGAGGCGCAGGACAGGCACCGAGCGCGGGACGAGGAGGAGGTCGGTTCCGCCGCGGCGGACCGTCTCCGCCAGGAGCGCGGCGAGGCGCGGCGCCACGTCTCCGTCGGCGAGAAGAGGGGGCGGAGCCAGGCCCGGCGAGGCGGAGGGAGACTCCTCTTCGCGGACGTGCTCGAGAAGCGGCGGCTCCGCGCCAGGTCCATCCCCGGCGGCGTTCAGCGACCGGATCAGGCGGTTCAGGTCGTCGGTCTCCACTCGGGGAGTCTACGGACGGAAAGGGCCTCGCGTCGCGGGCCGGCGGCCTGCGCCACTAGAATCCAGCCGTGCCGAACTTCCTCCCCGTCCCCGAACAGCTCGAGCTCCTCCTCAAGGGCGTCGAAACCTGCGTCCAGAAGGACGAGCTCGCCGCGAAGCTGGAAGCCTCCCGCAAGAGCGGCAAGCCGCTCCGCGTCAAGACCGGCTTCGACCCCTCCGCCCCCGACCTCCACCTCGGCCACACCGTCGTCTTCCGGAAGATGCGCCACTTCCAGGAGCTGGGGCACGAGGTCGTCTTCCTCATCGGCGACTTCACCGGCCTCATCGGCGATCCGACCGGCAAGAAGACGACCCGGCCGCAGCTGACGAAGGACGAGGTCCTCGCGAACGCCGAGACCTACAAGGCGCAGGTCTTCAAGATCCTCGACCGGGAGACGACCGTCGTCGACTTCAACTCCCGCTGGCTCGGCGCCCTCGGCGCCGACGGGCTCGTCCGCCTCGCCGGGCGCTACACCGTCGCCCAGCTCCTCGAGCGCGACGACTTCTCCAAGCGCTTCAAGGCGGGCCAGCCGATCTCCGTCCACGAGCTCCTCTACCCGCTCTGCCAGGGGTACGACTCCGTCGCCCTCGAGGCCGACGTCGAGCTGGGCGGCACCGACCAGCTCTTCAACCTCCTCGTCGGCCGCGAGCTGATGAGGAGCTACGGCCTCGCGCCTCAGTGCGTGATGACGACCCCGCTCCTCGTCGGCCTCGACGGCGTGGAGAAGATGTCGAAGTCGCTCGGCAACCACGTCGGCATCAACGAGCCGCCCGACGAGATCTTCGGCAAGGTCATGTCGGTCTCGGACGACATGATGTGGACCTGGTGGACCCTCCTGACGGACCTATTCCCGCACGACATCGACGCGCTGAAAGCGGCCGTCGCCTCCGGGGCGAAGCACCCCAAGCGGGTGAAGATGGACCTCGCCCGGCAGCTCGTCACCGACTTCCACGGCGCCGAAGCCGCCGCCACCGCCGAGGCCGAGTTCGAGCGCCGCTTCGCGAAGGCCGACGGGCCGGTGAAGGCCGACACCGTACCGCTCCCCGACCCCGCGCCCGCCGACGTCGCCTCGCTCCTCGTCGCCCTCGGCCTCGCCGCGAGCAAGACCGTCGCGCGGCAGAAGGTGAAGGAGGGGGCCGTCGCGCTCTCCGAGGACGGCGTCGCCTTCTCGAAGGTCGACAACCCCGCGGAGCCGTTCGCGCTCGAGAGCGGCGCCGTGCGGTACGTGCGCGTCGGCAAACGCTTCCTGCGCATCGCGCGGTAGTCCGATGCCCGCACGCGCCGTCGTCCGCCGCGCGGGCGGGAAGAGAGTCCTCCTCGTCGGCGGGGCCGGGAGGATGGGGCGCCTCCTCGCGCGCGCCTTCCGCGACGCCGGGCACTCGATCGCGATCCACGACCCGGGAAGGCGCCTGCCGGGCTTTCCTTCGGTCCCGCTCGAGATCGCCGCGGCCGCCGACGCCGTCGTCGTCTCCGTTTCCCTCGAGGCGACGCCGGCCGTCCTCGCCGAGCTCCTCTCCCTCTCGCCCCCCGGCCTCGTCCTCGACGTGGCGAGCGTCAAGGGGCCGCTCCTGCCGCTCTACGCAGAGGCCGCCCGCCGCGGCCTTTCCGTCGCCTCGGTCCACCCGATGTTCGGGCCGGGCGTCCGCTCGTTCGAAGGCCAGAACCTCATCGTCTGCGACGCGGGCGTCCCCGCGGCCACGCGCGCGGCCGCGCGCCTCTTCTCCGGGCAGGGGCTGAAGGTGGCGACGATGCCGATCGGCGCGCACGACGCCTGGATCGCCCGGACGCTCGGCCTCGCCCACCTCCTCTCCCTCCTCGCCGGCTCGGCCCTCGCGCGCGAGGGGGTGAAGGTGAAGAGCCTCGACGGCCTCGCTTCGACGAGCTTCCGCAGGCTCTGCGAGCTGGCGGCCCCGATCCTCCACCAGGCGCCCGACCTGACGCTTCCGATCCAGGCCCGCAACCCCGCGACGCCTGGCCTCTTCGACCTCCTCGAGCGCGAGCTCGCCTCGTGGCGCGCGCTCGTCGAGCGCAACGACGTTGCCGCCTTCGAGCGCAAGCTCGGCGAGGCGCGCTCCGTCCTCGCCGCGCCCGTCACCGCGGCGGCAGCTCGAAGATGTCGACCCCGTCGACCGTCGCGACGAGCCTGAGCTTCGACCGGAAGGCGACGACCGCCTCCGCCTCTTCCCGGCTCCGCGCCAGAGGGTAGAGGCTCGTCGGCGTCCCCCCGCCCCAGCCAGGCGTGACGAGGAGGTGCGTGACGTCCAGCGCGCGGCAGCGCCCGAGGAGACCGGCGCCGTCCGCCCCCTCGGCGAGCCAGAGGCGGAGAGGAGGTTCGTTGAGGACACCCTCGACGACCCACGGCCGTTGGAAGTAGAAGGGCCCCGGGAAGTCGAGCGCCATCACGCGGCCCCCGGGCAGGGCGTTGACGTGCCGGGCCGCACGGTAGCCCGGGATCGCCGCCCGTTCTCACCGCTTCCGCCGTCACGCGACCGGCGAGGTGGTCGAACGCCGAGAACCCGACGAGGAGGTCCGGCGCCGAGGCCGAGGCCGAGATGCCGGCCATGACGAGGGTCGTCGCCGTGAGCGCGCGGGGCCCGGCCTTCGAGAGCGCGACCGCGAGGAACGCGGCGAGCGCAGCGAAGAGCGGGAGGAAGTAGCGTGCCGGCGGGTGCCAGAACGAGGCGGCGACGAGGGAGAAGAGGACGGGCAGGAGGAGGATGCGGAGCCTCTTCTCGCGCAGGAGGACGGCGACCGCGACGAGACCGAGGAGCGCCTGCGGACCGGCGACGTCGTCCCACGCGAAGCCGTCCTGGAACGGGAGGAACCCGACCGCGAGGAGCCCGTGCGCTTCCTTGCGGTAGGAGACCGCCCAGTCCAGCCCCTCCTTCGCCACCCCCGGGATCGGGATCCCGGTGAGCCCGTACCCGATGGGGAAGAACGGGTCTCTCGTGAGAACGAGGTTCCGGACGCCGAACGGCAGGTACGTCACCGCGAGGACGCCGACGAGGAGCGCGGCTTCCCGGAGACGGGTCGCGGCGGGCCGGACCGCGATGGCCGCCAACGCCAGACCGGCAATGAAGGGTGCCGTCGTCATCTTCGTCGCGAAGGCCGCTCCGAGCGCGAGGCCCGCGAGGGTCGACGGGGCGCGCGCGGCGACGAGGAGCGCCGCCACGAGGACGTGGAAGAGGGCGACGTGGTCGACGAACGCGGCGGACGCCGGGGCGGCCGCCACCGGCGCGACGAAGGCGAGGAGCGCCGCGGCAACCGCCGCCGCCCGCGTTCTCCGCCCGCGATGGACGATCAGGGCCAGGGCGCCGGCCGAGAGGAGCGCGAAGCCGGCGTGGACGAGCTTGCAGGCCTCTCCTCCGCCGAGCGCCGTCGCCACGAGGTAGAGCATCGGCGCGAGCTGTGGGAAGTAGCCCGTCACGTCCCAGCGGTAGGTCGAGACTTCGCCGGTCAGGAGATAGAGCTTCGGATGGGCGACCTGGTAGCGGATCCCGTCCGAGTCCAGCAGGGGGAGCAGGAGCGTCGGAACGAGAAGGAGCGCCGCGGCGAGGAACGCCGCCGAGAGGAGCGGGGCCGACCGGGCGAGGGCGGCGAGCCGCCGAAAGAGGCGGCACGCGTCCCGCCGGAGCTCGCCGCCGGCCCGGGCGCCCAGGGCCAGGAGGAGGACCCACACGAACCAGACGGCACGCGTCCCGAAGGCCGTGCCGGCGATCCAGCCGGCCCAGCCCGTCGCGAGCATTCCGACGGAGATCGCGA